>NZ_DAWEMK010000015.1:0-1030 GCF_052362415.1 Paratractidigestivibacter sp.
CCTCGGCCGCGGGCGCGAAGGTGAGCTCGCAGTCGAGGCCGGCCGCGCGCAGGGCGCCGCGGCAGGCGGCCTCGGCGCCGGGGCGGGTGTCGCAGGCGTAGAGGGCAAGGAAGTTCTTCTCGCCCGCGGTCGCGCGCTCGTCGGCCTCGGCGAGCAGCTCGTCCCAGGCGTCCGCGTCGTGGCCCGCCCAGCCCTCGAAGCCCCAGCGCGCGCGGAGCAGGCCGGGCGCCCGGTCGAGCGCCTCGGCGGCCGCCTCCACGAGGACGGCGCCCTGCCCAGCCCAGAGCGCCGCGAGCACGGGAGCGCCGTGGCGCACGTTGCGGTACCAGCGGCCGGCGGCGAGCACCATGGCGGCGTAGTCGGCGCGCAGCGGGGCGACCTTGCGCGCCGCGCGGGAGTCGTAGCCGCGGTGGAAGAGCGGCTCGCCCGTGAGGTCGATCGAGACGGTCGCGCGCTCGCGCTGGAGTCGCACGTCGACGATGACGTCGGGGGCGTCGGTGTTCACGACGGGGCGCATCCCGCGGGCCGAGAACAGCTGGTCCGAGATCGCGTCCTTGGAGCGCAGCGCGACGAACTGGGTGTTGCGCAGGTTGTCGTTCGTGCCGTGGGAGTCTATGACGAAGGTAGCCCCGGGCGCGAGGTGCGCGGACCAGTCGATGGACTGGACGCCCTCGTAGAGCGCGTCGGCGTCGGCCGCGCCCACGCGGGCGAGCACGAGCAGGACGCGCGAGGCGAGGCGGCTCCACAGGCAGGCGCGGTAGGCGTCGGCGAGCTCGCCGCCGAAGGCGACCTGGCCGCGCAGCTGGCGGACCTGCGGAATGTGGAACGACGCCAGCTCCTCGGCCAGCAGCTTCTCGAACCCCTTGGGGCACGTCGCGATGAACTCCATTTCGGGACACCTTTCGCCCGTAGACAAACAAATCCGATTGATTTTCCCATAGCCGCGGCGAGGGCTCGCGCGGCGCGGCGCCCCGCCGCAAAAAGGACACCGCACGCGGCGCGGGGCGGCGGCGCGAGAAAGGCCGCCCCA
>NZ_DAWEMK010000015.1:1040-3285 GCF_052362415.1 Paratractidigestivibacter sp.
GGCGCGGCAGGCCCCGTGCCAGCGCGAGGCCTCAACCGAATCTGCCGTTCTCGATAGCCGCTACTCTTTTTTTCTCAAAGGCCTATATTTATTTAATCTTTACTCCGGTGAGATTACTTAATTGTGTCTCCTCGGTGTTGTGTTCTCGAGTTTGGAGAAAAATGGGAGCTTCGATCAAAGACACCGCCTCGAGCGTCCGCGCGCGCAAGGCCAAGCGCGCGGGCATCCCGCTATCCGCGGGCATGATCCTCGTCACCCTCGGCGTGGTCTACGGCGACATCGGCACGAGCCCGATGTACACCCTCAAGGCGATCATGAGCGGCAACGGCGGCCTCGCCACGATGAGCACGGACGTCGTCCTCGGCGCTCTGTCCCTCATCATCTGGACGCTGACCCTCATCACCACCGTCAAGTACGTCCTGGTGGCCATGAAGGCGGACAACCACAACGAGGGCGGCATCTTCGCGCTCTACAGCCTTGTAAAGAAGTGCGGCAAGTGGCTGATCATCCCCGCGATGGTCGGCGGCGCGGCGCTTCTTGCCGACGGCATCCTCACCCCCGCCGTCACCGTCACGACGGCCATCGAGGGCCTGCGCACGGTCGACTTCTGCTACGCCGTCATCGGCGACAACCAGAACATCGTCGTCCTCGTCACCATCGCCATCCTGTGCATCCTGTTTGCCATGCAGCGTGCGGGCACCTCGACCATCGGCAAGTTCTTCGGGCCGGTCATGACGCTGTGGTTCCTCTTCCTGGGCGTCTCGGGCCTCGTCCACGTCATCGGCAACGTCAGCATCCTGCGCGCGCTCAACCCGATCCGAGGCATCACGTTCCTCTTTGACGGCAACCTCAATGCCGCGGGCCTCATGGTCCTGGGCAACGTGTTCCTGTGCACCACCGGCGCCGAGGCGCTCTACTCCGACATGGGCCACGTCGGCAAGTCGAACATCTACGCCTCCTGGCCCTTCGTGAAGACGTGCCTGATCATCAACTACCTCGGCCAAGGCGCCTGGATCCTCGCGAACAACGCAAACGGCCAGCTCATGGGCGTGGCGGACCTGAACCCGTTCTACCAGATGCTCCCCGAGCAGCTGCGCGTGTTCGCCGTCATCCTTTCCGCCTTCGCTGCCATCATCGCGTCGCAGGCGCTGATCACGGGCTCGTACTCCATCGTGTCCGAAGCCGTGCGCCTGGACCTCATGCCACACATGCGCGTCAACTACCCGTCCGAGACCAAGGGCCAGATCTACATCCCGATGGTCAACAACATCATGTGGGTCGGCTGCATCGGCGTCGTCCTGCTGTTCCGCAGCTCAAACCACATGGAGGCCGCCTACGGCCTGGCCATCACCGTCACCATGCTGATGACCACCCTGCTACTGTTCACCTACCTCTCGAAGATTCGTCGCCAGCCGGTGGCGGCCGTGCCGTTCCTGCTGATCTTCGGCGCCATCGAGCTGATGTTCTTCTTCTCGAGCCTGACGAAGTTCTTCCACGGCGGCTACGTGACCGTGTTGCTGGCAACGGCGATCTTCATCGTCATGTACGTGTGGCGCCGCGGTACCGCCGTCGAGAGGACCCAGACGGTGTTCCTCCCCGTGGACAAGTACCTCGACCAGCTCTTTAGCCTCTGCCACGACAACGAGGTCCCCTACCTGGCCGACAACCTGGTCTTCCTGACCAACGACTCCTCGATCGACAAGCTCGACCGCGACATCCTCTACTCGATCCTGGACAAGCAGCCCAAGCGCGCGAAGGCGTACTACTTCCTGAACGTTCAGGTCACCGACGAGCCGTTCACGCACGAGTACATCGTGAACAACTTCGACACCGACTTCCTCTTTAAGGTGCAGCTGCGCCTCGGCTTCAAGGTGAACCAGCGCATCAACACCTACCTGTACCAGATCGTCGCGGACCTCGTGGAGAACAACCAGATCGCTCCGCAGAACCACAAGTACTCGATCTATCGCACCCACAGCGCGGTCGGCGACTTCAAGTTCTGCCTGCTCCGCAAGGTCATCAGCCCCGAGACCGACCTTTCGGGCGTGAACTACCGCGTGATGGAGCTCAAGTACCTGATCCGCCGAGTCTGCGGAAGCCCGGCCAAGTGGTACGGCCTGGAGAGCTCGAGCATCCTCTTTGAGTACGTGCCCCTCTTCTCCAAGAAGAAGTCCCAGCACAAGCTCACGCGCGTCAACCTGCTCGACGCCGAGCCGAGCTCGCCTAAGCGCCTCGACCGCAGCGC
>NZ_DAWEMK010000015.1:3295-12289 GCF_052362415.1 Paratractidigestivibacter sp.
TCGTGGGCGGCGACACCGCCAGCTTCAAGCCCCTCGTGATCGACAACGAGGAAGACGATGAGGACGAAGACGAGGAAGAGGAGCAGGAGCTCTACGGCAGCTCCGAGGCCGACGCCGACTCCCCCGTCCCCGACGAGCAGCAGTAAGCCCCGCGTCCTGCACGCCGGGGCGCCCCATAGCAAACCTAAGCGCCCCGCGGCCTTCGCCGCGAGGCGCTATTTCCTTACCTGCCACCATCACTGGGTGACAGTCATTGCGTGTAGGTCGCCCATCGCCAACACTTGGTGACAGTCATTGCGTGCAGCTTTTGGGGACACCCATCATCTAGTGACACCCATCAGCCGATGACTGTCACCCAGTGAGGGTTAGGAGAGGGCGATGCCGCCGAGCCAACCGCAGCGCGGCGTCATGTACTTGCCGTAGGTCGCGACCCAGCTGGAGACGGTGTCGGTCTTGATGTAGCCGACGTTGTGGTGAACGAGGCCGTCGCCGAGGTAGACGCCGATGTGGCCGTAGATGCGGCCAGCGGTCGTGCCCGAGCTCGAGGACTCGACGGCGATGATCATGCCGGGCTTGATGTCCGAGACGGAGTTGCCGCACCACCATGCGCACATATCGCACGCGTTTCCGCCGAAGTGACCGATGCCCGCGTTGCTGAAGACGTACGTGATCCACGCCGCGCACAGGCCGCCGCCCGGAGAAGGCGTTGAGGCCGCGGCGGCCGTCACCTTAGCAAGAGGACCGTTGCCGAGCACCTGCGTGTTCGTGGTCGTCGCCCAGGACTTCTTTGACTTCTTTGCCTCGGCGGAGATGCGCTTCGCCTCGGCGGCCGCCTCCTGCGCGGCCACGAGCTCGGAATCGTGCTGCTTCATGAGCTCCTGGACCGAATCGGAGAGACCCGACACGACGGCCGCGGCCTCGTCCTGCTTGGCCTGCGCGGCGGCGAGCTCGTCCGTCTGCTGACTCTCGAGCTGCTCGAGGGCGGCCTTCTGCTGCTCGAGGGTCGCCTTCTGCTGCTCAAGCTCGGACTTCTGCTGCTCGAGGTCGGACTTGAGTCCCTTGACCTCGTCGATCATCGCCTTGTCCTGCTCGGTAACCTTGTCGAGGTAGTAGATATTGCTCGTGAGCTCCTCGAACGAGGCCGAGCTCAGGATCAGGTCGATCGTCGACTGATTGCCCGACTTGTACGCGGCGCTCATGCGGCCGCCGAGCTTCTTTTGCTTCGCCTCGATGTTCTTCTGGGTCTGGGCGATCTCGCCTTCCTTGGTCGAGATCGCGTCCTCGGCCTCAGAAATCTGCTGGTTGAGCTCGGCGATCTGTCCTTGGGTGGCCGAGAGCTTGGCCGCCGCCTCGGAGTACTCCTCGCCGATGGCGGCGAGCTTCTGTTGCGCGGCATCGTACTGCGCCTGGGCGTCGTCGAGCTTCTGCTGCGTCTTGTCGGCCTGGGCCTTGGCATTGTCAGCCTTCTGCTGCGCGGTCTCCGCTATGACGGCGGCAGGCTTGAGCGCCGCGGCGACGCCGACGGTGAGAGCCGATCCCATGAACAGCCGAAGGGCGTCACGACGAGATAGATTGCGAGCGGGTTTGGTCATGCTGAGTCTCCCCGGGGTGTGGTTTAACTGCGTTTGAGAAGAGTTCCCTTATTCTAGCTGTCTTTATCCCCCATGACCAAATGAACACGGGGCGGGCGTGAAGGCAACGAACAAGGAGAGGATCGCTCAGGGTATCCCAGGAAGCTGCAGCAATGACTATCACCCAGCGATGGGTGTCCCAGGAAGCTGCACGCAATGACTGTCACCCAGTGAAGGGTGGCAGTCAATGTTGGTAGGCGGGCGCTATTTGTTCTCGATGTGGGCGACGTTGCCGATGGTGATGGAGATCGTGCCGTCGGCGCCGGTCGAGAAGTCCAGGTAGCCGGGCTTGTCGGCGAGGTCGGAGGGGAAGGTGATCTCAATGCCGGTGTCGGTCTTTATCTTGTGGTTCTTGGCCAGGCGGTTGGCAACGCCACGGCGCACCGGGGCCTCCTCGGGGAGCTTCGCCTCTCGGACGCGCTCCTCGAAGACCTGCTGGACGTCGGGTCGGTCCTCGAAGACCACGCGGCCGATCTCGGCGGGCGCGACGACCTCCTCGCGATCGGCCTGCTGGGCGACCGCGGCCTTAGCGCGGCCGACCTCGACAGCGGGCGTGAGACCGTACTCCTCGGCGACGTCCTGGACGATCTCGCTCACCTCGGTGAAGACTTGCTGCGTAGAGGCAGCGGCGGTGCACTGAAGGAACTTGTCGGGCAGGATCTGAATCGTCTCGCCTCCGATAGAGCGCTCCTTGTCGTGGAAATCGATGGCGAAGGAGTCGCAGTCCACGAGCACGTAGGTGTCGATCTTTGCCGTGGGGTTGGGCAGCGCGGTGTCCATGCGCAGGATCTCGTTCGCGCCGCCGCCGATCTCGTGGACGAAGGACTGTTTGCGGGGCAGCAGCACCACGGCGAAGAACCTCTTGCCCTCGGGGCCGTCGAACGCGGCGTCGACCTCGGCGTCGGTGGAGTTCGCGTCGACGGGGACGGCATCGGTGTCGATAAAGTCCGCGACCAGGAGGTCGACCTGCTCGAGCTCCTCCGCGCGGCGCAGCTCCTCCCAGAACCACTCCGCGATCTGGACCGAGAAGCCCTGGAACTCCGCCCCGCCCATGAGGTAATGCTCGAGCTCGCCTGCGAAGCCGGAGTCCTCTGCGAACTCGCCGTGGTTGGACTCGGCGTTGCCCACGATCTTGCGCAGGCGGCGCTGGACATAGGACTTGGTGGGACGGTTCTCGAGGTCGAGCGGGGCCTCGGAGTAGTACTTGGAGCCCGTCTCGAAGTCGAAGACGTGCAGGATGGCTTGGCTGACCTTGAGCATTGGCGCTAACCCTTCTTTACAGACACAAAAACGGGGTCGATTGTCGCACGACCCGCGCGCGACAACCGGCCCCGCCGGCGCTTCTTGACAGTTATTCCTGCGGGACCTGAGCGTCCATGGTCTCGGCGACCGCGTCGATCTCGTCCGCCTGCTTGCCGTCGGCGTCGCGCTCGAGCGCCGGGATGAGCATGCGGTAGGAGTTCTCGTTGGCGTTCTTGCGCGGCGAGGTCTTCGCGTAGCGCTTGACCGCGGCGGCGGTCTTGTTCACCGCGGTGAGGGTGCCGGCGCCGGCGACGCAGCCGCCCGGGCACGCCATGCCCTCAAGCAGGTAGCCGTCGTACTTGCCCTTGACAGCGTCCTTCATCAGCTTACGGCACTCGTCGAGGCCCTCGGCGTTGGCCACCTTGACCTCGCGCTCGGGGTAGCGCTTGTGAATGGCGTTGGCCACGGCCGTCGCCACGCCGCCCGCCACGGCGAACCCGCGGCCGTCGGCGGAGGCCACGTCGAAGTCGCCTCCCTCGCCCGCGAGCTTGGTGTAGTCGATCTCTTTGGCGCTCATCATGCCCGCCATCTCCTCGAAGGTGAGGACGAAGTCGACCTCGGAGCGCACGGACTCGCGCATGGCCTCGAGCTTCTTTGCGGAGCACGGCCCGACAAAGACGATCTTTGCGTTGGGGTGCTGCTTGCGGATGAGGCGCGCGGTGAGCGTCATGGGCGTGAGGGCCATGCTAATGCAATCGGCGTTCTTGGGGAACTCCTTCTTTGCCATGACCGACCATGCCGGGCAGCAAGAAGTGCCCATGAACGGAATCTTCTCGGGCACCTCCTCGAGGAAGTCCTCGGACTCCTGGATGGTGCACAGATCGGCGCCGAGCGCGACCTCCTCCATGCCGGAGAAGCCGAGCTGCTTGAAGGCCTCGCGGAGCTTGTCGACGTTGCCCTTGCCGCCGAACTGGCCAACAAAGGCGGGCGCGACCTCGGCGATGACCTCGTCGCCGGCGTTGATGGCCATGATCACCTGGAAGATCTGGCTCTTGTCGGCGATGGCGCCGAAGGGGCAGTTGACCAGGCACTGGCCGCAGCTGACGCACTTCTCGTAGTCGATCTTTGCGTGGCCGTGCTCATCGGAGCCGATGGCGCCCATTCCGCACGCCACGGCGCAGGGCCGCTCGAAGTGGTGGATGGCGTGGTAGGGGCAGGTCTTGGCGCACAGGCCGCAGTGGACGCACTTCTCCTGGTCGATATAGGCCTTCTTGTCCTTGAAAGTGATGGCGCCCTTGGGGCAGATCTCGCGGCAGGGGTGCGCGAGGCAACCCTGGCAGGCGTTGCTCACCTCATAGACGTTGTCTTTGCAGGCGTTGCAGGCGAACTTGATGACGTTGATCAGCGGCGGCTGGTAGTAGGTCTCAGGGACGGAGGCGTCGATGATGCCGTCGGTCATGCTCTGCGGCTTGTCGACGCCCTGCAACGGCAGACCCATGGCCAGGCGGATGCGCTCCTGCACAATGGCACGCTCGAGGAAGACGGACTCGCGGTAGGTCGCGATCTCGCCGGGGACGATCTCGTAGGGCAGGCGCTGGAGATCTCCTTCGGAGTCCTCCCCCTGCTCATAGGCGATGCGGGCGACGCCCGCGAAGACCTTTCGGCGAATCTCGGTAAGGTTGGTGTAGACACCGCGCATAGTGCCAGGCATGTGAAACCCCTCTCCAGTTGGTGCGACGGGCTTCCCCAAGCCCGCCACGGCCGCGCTTCTTTCCAGAAGGCGGCAATGTGTTTAGTATCGCGCATTCTGGGCGGGCGTGCCGCCCCGGATTTAGGAAGGCGCGGCTAGGCGGTCGGCTCCCAGTTCTTGCCGAGGCGTTCCGGCCACTCCGTCTGCAGGCTCAGGGGCTCGCCCGTCGCAGGATGGCGGAGCTCCTCGCGAAACGCATGCAAAAGTAGCCCGAACTCGCCGCGGGCGGCGTCGGCCCGCGCCCCTCCGTAGAGCTCGTCGCCGACGATCGGGAAGCCGAGGCTGGCCAGGTGCACACGGATCTGGTGACGCCGGCCGGAAAGAAGCTCGACCGAAAGCAGGGTCCGTCCACCCTTGAAAGCGAGCTTGCGCACGAGCGTGCTCGCGGGTTTTCCCTGCCCTTCTTTGCAGACGCGCATCTTTTTTGCGTCGTGGCGGTCGCGGCCGATGGGCGCGTCGATGGCCTTTAGGGCCCACGGGAAGCGGCCCGCGACGACGGCGAGGTACTCCTTGCGCATGTCGCGCCCGGCCACCTCGGCGTCGAGGGCGGGCTGCGTGGCGGGATCGAGCGAGAAGAGCACAAGCCCCGTGGTCTCGACGTCGAGGCGCTGCGCCGCCTGCGGGCGCACGTCCTCACGGCCCTCCGCCGCAAGGTGCTCGGCCACGAGGTCCGTGAGCGTGAGGGCGCCTGTGCCGTCGCCGTGCACGAGCAGGTCCGCCGGCTTGCTCGCCGCGAGCAGGTATTCGTCCTCGAAAACCACGGTGATGTTTTTGTAAGAAATACCGTTCATGGCGCCATTCCGTCCTCTCGCCGCCTGGGGCCGAGCACCCAGCATACCGCGTCAAGGGCGCAGAAAGTATGCTTTCCCCATCAATACTCGATACCGAGGAGGCCCGTCGTGGACGACGTCAGGATACCCCGCGCAAATGAGGACTCCCCCGACAATGATCAAGAAACGCTGCAGGTACTGCGCCCGGATGGGACCCTCGGCGAGTCCGACGAGGACATGGAGGCCCGTCTTGCCATGGAGAGCCTCATGCGCCATCGCCGCGCACGCAGGCGCAAGAAGCTGATCGCGGGCGGCATCGTCGGCGCGATCGTGCTCGTGGGCGCCGTCGCGTGGGGAGTCTCAAAGTTCACGGGGAACGCCGGGGGCAACGATGCGCCCCAGCTCATGACCACCTTCGTCGACCAGGGCGACTTCACCGAGGCGGTCGAGGCTTCCGGTGCAGCCAAGCCCGTGGCCTCCGTCGTCGTGAACCCCGAGGTCGGCGGCACCATCGAGACCGTGAACGTCGCGGAGGGAGACACCGTCCAGGAGGGCGATGTGCTCCTTACCGTGAAGAACGACGAGCTGGACAAGGCCATCCGCGACGCAGAGATGGGCGTGCGCAACGCTAAGCTCGGCGTCTCGCAGGCGCAGTCGACCTACGACACGACACTCGACGCGTACAACAAGATCGACGAGATAAAGGACGAAGAGGGAAACGTCATCGAATACAAGCGCGGGGCCGAGGGCAGCGACGTCGACTCGGCCGCGTTCGCCGTCGAGTCCGCCAGAAACTCCCTCTCCGACGCCCAGGAGGCCTACAACACCGCCGTCGCGAACGCCGAGAAACGCACGGTGCGCGCGCCCAAGAGTGGCTCGGTCGTGGTCATGAACGCGCAGGTCGGCGCCTCGACCGACTCCGCTGCAAACGCCGGCGGCCTCATCCAGATCGCCGACCTCTCGCAGATGACGGTCAAGGTTCAGGTCAACGAGGTCGACATCTCGAGGGTCTCGGTCGGCCAGATGGCCAAGGCCACGTTCTCGGCCCTGCCCGGCGTCGAGCTCGACGCGCAGGTCACCCGCATCGCGACCGTTGCGGGAAGCGGCGAGGACTCCCACGGATACGGCGGGGGCGTCGTGACCTACGACGTGAGCCTGCTCATCCCCCAGCCCGCCGCCGAGCTCAAGCCCGGCATGACGGCCAACGTCCAGATCATGCTGCAGAGCGTGCCCGACACCCTCATGGTGCCCTCGAGCTGCGTTGCCATGGACGAGGCGGGCAGCTCCTACGTCATGGTCGTCACCGATTTCGAGACGAGCGCCGTCGAGCGCAGGTCCGTGACCGTCAGGGCGTCCGACCAGACGACCTCTGCCATCGAGGGCGATATAAGCGAGGGCGACGAGGTCCTTCTTGACCCGTACTCGGCGCCTAGCGACGACGCGCCCATGGACGGTGGCCCCACGGCAGTTGAAGACGGCTCGGGTTCCGTCTCGGCCGATAGCGACACAGCCGTCGCCGAGGACGGCGCGGAGTCCGCGGCCGACGCCGAGCCCGTCGCCGCAACGGACGCGGCGGTGTAGCGCCATGGCAGCCCCCGTCATCGACATCCGCGGCCTCTGGCGCATCTACGAGTCCGCAGCCGGCCTCACCACCGTGCTGCGCGGCGTCTCGCTGCAGGTCGCGCGCGGAGAGTTTCTGGCCATCATGGGGCCTTCGGGCTCCGGCAAGTCAACGCTCATGAACACGCTCGGCTGCCTCGACCGCCCGACCGCCGGCTCGTATCGCCTCGAGGGCGTGGAGGTCTCCGAGCTCTCGGACGACGACCTGGCCTACGTGCGCTCTTCTCACCTGGGCTTCGTGTTCCAGTCGTTCAACCTCATGCCGCGCGCCACGGTGCTCAGAAACGTGATGCTCCCGCTCGTCTACTCCGACATCGCGCCGCGCGAGCGCGAGCTTCTGGCCTGGAAGGCCCTGCGCGCGGTGGGACTTCCCGAGGAACACTTCCTCCACCGCGCCAACGAGCTCTCCGGAGGCCAGATGCAGCGCGTCGCCATCGCGCGCGCCCTCGTCAACGACCCGGCGATCATCCTCGCCGACGAGCCCACGGGCAACCTCGACACCGCGACGGGAGAGCTCGTGATGAAGACCTTCCGCCGCCTCCAGAAGCGCGGGAAGACCATCGTGCTCATCACCCACGACGCCGAGGTGGCCGCCTGGGCCGACCGCACCGTGCACATCCGCGACGGCAGGCTGCTCACCGACGAGCAGGAGCGCGCCGTCCAGGCGCAGCTTGCGGGCGGCATCGAAGACGCCGGCGACCCCGGGCGCACACGGCTCGTGCCCCGCCAGATCAAGGGGGTGCCCGCCGTATGAAAGCGCGTGACCTCGCCTACGAGACGGGCTCGGCGCTTCTTGCCAACCGGGTGCGGAGCCTGCTCACCATCCTCGGCATCGTGATCGGCATCGCCGCCGTGATCGCGCTCACGTCGCTCATCGACGGCATGCGCGCGGCCATCGTGGGCCAGCTCGGCCTCAACGCCGCACGCACAGTTGAGATCGTGTGCTGGCCGCCGAACAACCGCCAGCTCACCGAGACCGACGTCGAGACCATGGCCCGCGACCTCGCCGGCGACTACGACTTCATAACCTGCTACGCCTACGCCGCCTGGTCGAGCGTGTCGAGCTCAACCTCCACCTCCGAGGAGATGGACATCATGGCGTGCGACGAGAAGTTCTTCGAGGCGAGGGGTCTCAAGGCCGAGAAGGGCCGGGTCTTCACCGCCGAGGAGAACGAGGAGTCGTCGATGGTAGTCGTGCTCGGCGGGGCATCGGTAAAGAAGCTCTTTGGCCGGGCCGACGCCGACGCCGTGGGAAAGACGGTGCGCATCGGCAACGACTCCTATACCGTGGTCGGCACGCTCGAGTCGGACAGCATGCAGGGCGACTGGTGCGTGGCATACATCCCCTACCGCACGGCCAAGGTCCGCCTGATCGGCCAGCAGAGCGGCGCCATGCTGAACATCTTCGGCTTTGCACGCGAGAACGCCGACATCTACGGGGTGGCCGAGCGCACCGACTCGTACCTGCGCACGAAGTACAACATCCCCGAGGCCGACCCGGACGGGGGCGGCTCTTCGGAGGAGGGCTACTGCTACATCTCGACGGCACAGTCGATGCTCGACCAGCTGGAGAGCACGATGTCGTCTTTCCGCCTGATGGCGTTTGCCGTGGCGGGGATCTCGCTTCTGGTCGGCGGCATCGGCATCATGAATATGATGCTCACCAACGTGACCGAGAGAATCCGCGAGATCGGCCTGCGCAAGGCGCTCGGCGCCAAGCGAGCGGACATCACGGCGCAATTCCTGCTCGAGAGCATCGCAATCTGCGTCGTGGGCGGCGTCATCGGCGTCGCCGTGGGCTACGGCGCGGCTTGGCTGCTCGCGGGCTTCGCCGGGTCGAGCCTCGGATATGAAAACCTCGTCCCCGTGATCACGCCGCAGACCGCGCTTGTGGCAGCGGGCATCTGCTGCGGCATCGGCGTGCTATTCGGGTTCTACCCCGCCCGGCACGCCGCCCGCCTCGATCCCGTGGAGGCGCTGC
>NZ_DAWEMK010000015.1:12299-17558 GCF_052362415.1 Paratractidigestivibacter sp.
GCAAGAAGGGCGCTCGGCCACGGTCGGCGCCCTTCTTTGCGCCTAACTCCCACACAGCGGACGCATTTTCGGCTTTTTCAGCCCAAATGCGTCCGCTGTGTGGGAGTTAGTTCTTCTTGGTAGGTTTAAGGGAGGGCCCGCGCCTGGACGTGGTTATTCGCGACGCTCGGAGAACGCCGCCACGATGCCCCCGCGATACGCGGCAGCATACTTCTTTCGGTCTTGTTGATAAACGCTCGCGACCAGCGTGTCGATCATGAGCATCACACCCGCGTCCACCCCCATCGACGTCATCGGCGTCGAGCGGTCGGCGATCTCGATAACGCGCAGGCTCGAAGTCGCCAGCCTCGAGAGGGGATTGTCCGACGCGTCGCAGATTGCCAGCACGGGAATTCCCTCAGCCACGGCGGCCTTCGCCACTCCCACCGGCTCGGATTTGTCGCCAGATTTTGAGACGACGATTACCAAATCCCTGGTCGGATCAAGCATTCTTAGGCGACGCTTGGTTTGGATAATGTCAGCATCGCAGTAGGCGCTCTTTCCAAGCCCGACCAACGACCAGCACAGATGGGACGCCAACAAACCGCTCTCCATGCACCCGTAGCAAATAATGGTGTCCGCCGCATCGACAAGATGCGCCGCGCTACCAAGGTCTTCCTCACGATTGCTCCTGGTGACGCTCTTCAGAAGCTCGTGGTACTTAGCCTCAACCTTGCTCATAACCGTGAACAGGCCATCACCGTTCTGTATCTCGGTGCTCAGGTCGCCGGAGCTTTTGATGTCGGCGATCATCTCGCCGAACATCGAGTAGCCCATCTTTTTCGAGAAGCGCATGACGGTTGACTGCCCCACATCAAGGCGCCTTGCGAGCTCGTGCGAAGTCACGTCCTCGATCTCGTCGCCGTTCATGATGAGATAGTCGGCGACCTTTCTCTCCGCCATGGTGAATTTGGGGTAGAGACTCTTGACCCTTGTGGTGAACAGCGCAATCACCGTCCTAAATGATAAAAGCCGGGGAAGATCAACTTCCCCGGCACAGGCGTACTACCAGAGGTAATGCTAGAGGTCCTCTTCCTCGTCAATCATATCCGACGAGCAGGCGCTTTCCTCAAAAAACCCGACCCCACCGGGAACCGACGAGCAAAGAAGGTCCACAACCTCTGAGGCCTTCGACCCTTCCTCAATGCTCAGGGCCGCCTCCAGGATCGCGGCCAGGTTCATTCCGGCAACGGCCTTAACCTGGTCGTTGCCGTGCGCAACCACGCAGGCACGGTTATAGGGGGTACCGCCGACCAGGTCGCATACGATCACGACCTCCTCGCCACATTCCGCGATGCCCCTCAGGCGGGACTCGAACTCATCCGGCGAAACGACCTGAGTGAAGTCAACGAACGAAACTGCCTCCTCATTGCCGGAAAGCATGGCAACGGCAGACGCAACGCCCGAGGCATAGTGCCCGTGTCCAGCAAGTACCAACCTCATCGGGTTCCCTCCCCATCTGCGGGCTTGAGCTCCTCGACCCTCTCCAGGCAGCGAATCTCCTGGACAAAGCCGACCAGAAGACGGTAGGCGATTGCCTCGTCGGGAACAGACGGATCCAAGGTCGTAATCTTGATGACGGCATCCTCGAGCGACATAGAGCCGAGGGTCTCCTCGATCTTTGCTGCCTGCTCGTCGCCTGCGTTGGGAACAAAGAACCCGTAGGCGGCGGCGCGAAGAATAAAGAAAGGCATGATGCCGTGCTTCAGGCAGAGCAAGGCGGGGCCAAGGAAGCGGTCCCCCTTGCCAAGCTTGCGGATGGGCTGCCTGACGACGCGTTCGATGCGATCGCGGAAATAAGGGCTGCCGAACTTGCCCAGCATGGTCTCGAGCAGCGAGTCGCCCGGCATAGGAATACCGAACTCAGCCTCAAGGGCTCGCCTTCCCTCCCTCCAGGCTCTTCCCGCAAGATCAGCGCAGAGCTCATCGGACGCGGCATCGTTAAGGTATTCGCAGCCCTTGTACGCCCCCATGAAGCCAAGCGAGCAGTGAAGGAGATTCTCACTCCATATCTTCTCGGCCATGCTCAGCTCGACATCATTCGAGCGCTGGAAAAAGGACGGGTACTCATACCCCTCCTCGAAGAAGAAACGGTCCTCGACCGGAAGAATAGGCTTGTCGTCCCCCTCAAGGGCGAGCGGCCCCGCGTCTGGGTCGGATGAGAAGGTCACCTTGCGGTTGGCCTTTGAGGTAATGAGGGCAACCTGATCATTGAGCACGGCGATCTCGTCTGCGTCAAGCAGCTTCTCCAAGGCGCCCTCGAAATAACTGCGAAGCCCGACGAAGTTGCCGCCGATGATCACCGCCGCCTTGTGGGTCATACCCCCCTCAATGCGCAGGCGAATCATATCGGCAAGATCTTGAGCCACGGCATCAAAGGAATCGGGGAAGACCGCAACCGCCACGAACTCCGAGTCGGCAAGCCTACGCAGATAGGCCTCGCGGTCCGCCTGGACGTCAAATACCTCAAAACCGTCGACGCGAATCTGCTTAAACGTGCCCGTATCAAGATTGGTCTGTTTGGTGACGAAGTATCCCTGCTCGCGAAGAGTGCGCACAAGATCGGCGTTGATATCCGCAAAGGCAATGTCAAATCCACCCTCGGAGAAAAACAGCTCGCCGAATGTCCCTCGACCTGTGCGACCGGCGCCGATGATAGTTACTTTTTTCATTTTGCGCACTCTTTATTTTCGTGATAGCTGATTGCGATGCAGTCCATCTTTCCGGAAAGTTCCAGCGGGCCGTACCCCACGGGGATGAAGAGTGTCTCTCCCAGCGAGATGGGCTCACCGCACACGGTGCCGTTCCCACCAACGCACGTCACAAAGAGGAAGCTGTCATGCTCGAAAGAAGCCTCGCCATCGACCTTATAACGCAGGGCAACGTACTCGCCGGGGACATCGTGATACACAAAACGAGTCACGCCGTCCTTCTTGACTCCCTCCGGGCGCTCCGCCTTAAAGGGAAGCTCTGGGAAACTCGCGCAAGCGCAGACGTCATCGATGCTGAGCGGGCGAGTGGGGTCGTTGCGATCGTTGTCATAGAAGCGGTACGTGATGTCGCTGTTCGTGCCGAAGGTCGCGGAGACTTTGCCGGAGCCCCAGCCGCCATGGATCACGCCGGCGGGCGTGTGGACGAAGTCGCCGTCCTTGACCTCGAGCTTCGTGAAGAGCGCGTCCCAGTCCTTCTCGTCGATGCAGCGCCTGAACTCCTTGGCATCCATAGGCTTGTGGCCAAAGAGCCACATACCCTTCTCGTCGGACTCGTCCAGGGTAACAGCGCCGGAGACCTTGCCGCGACAGCCTTCATGCGCCATGGCGTATTCATCGCCAGGATGGGACTGGTAGGACTGGAAGCCCTCGTTACACGTGATTGTCATCCTTACGGGGAACACCTCGTCAGAGCAGCCGAAGAGCTCGCGGTGTGCCTGGTAAAGCTCGGAGAGCGTCATGCCCGTGCCCGTCACCGGATTATCGAGCTCGCCGGGAAGCGCAAGAACGTTGTAGATCGTACCGACGTTTTCCAGGTCGGTCTTCAGGCCGAAGCGGTCGATGAGCTTGTGGCCGGCCCACACGAAGGATTTGTACAGGGGCTCGACACGATATACGGAGTGATTGCTTATCTCCATAGGTTGCCCCCTCTACTAGAGAATTCCGATGAGGCCGAGCACCACGACGATGCCCATAAGGCCAAAGATCGCCTTGGTAACGGACACGCCCTTCTTGGAGAGCAGATACCAGCAGCCGAGGACCAGGAGCAGGCTCAGCAGGTTGGGGAAGATGCCGTTGATGACGTCCTGCAGCACCACGGGCGTTGCGTCGGCGGAAGCCGCGAACGAAAGCAGCGTGGACAGCTTCACGTAGGACGCGGACAGCGCGCCGATGACGATGATTCCGAAGAGCTGGACCGCGGTCTTGATGCGGTCCATCGCGGAGCCCATCAGCGTCGACACGGCGTCCTTACCAAGGGTGTAGCCGTTGTTGAAGAGAACGCGCGCATAGGCCCACAGCAGAATCGGCGTCGCGATGATGAAGAGCACGACACCAAGCGGGCTCAGGACATCGCCCGTACCGGTAAGCGAGATGGCGATGGTGGTGAGCAGCGGAAGGATCGTCGCCTGGACAAGGGAGTCACCCACGCCGGCAAGCGGGCCCATAAGCGAGGACTTGACGGTTCGGATCATCTCATCGCTAACCGGCTTGCCCAGGGCCTTTTGCTCCTCCATGCCGACGAGGATTCCCCACAGCACGCTCGCCGTCGTCTGCTCGGTGTTGATGAAGTCGAACATGCGCAGCATGCCCTCGCGCTGACCGTCCTTGTCGTAGTACTTCTTGTAAAGGGGGGCCATGTCGTAGGCATAACAGTTACCGTGCCAGTTCTCGAGGTTGCAGCAGGTCAGGTACCTGAGCTGGTAACGCCAAAAGAGACGGTCGAGCTCTTGTTTGGTCAACGGCTCGCTGCAGATGGGCTCGGAGCCCTGCTCGGCCTCGTTCTTGATGATGTCGCTCATTGTTTACAGCTCCACTTCGTCATCGTCGGTGAACACGTTCGCGCTTGCGCTCGCAGCCGATACCTCAGGGCGAGAGTCGATCTTCCAGTACAGGAACGCCAGGGCGGCGGCAAAGATAGCGATGGGGATGAAGCCCATGCTCATGGAGGAGACCATCATGAAGCCCAGGACAAAGAAGATGAACATCCAGTTGCCGACGATGTTGAACTTGAGCAGCATGGCCATGCCAACGGCAGGCAGGACGCCGCCAAGAAGGCCGAGCGCGTGCAGGACGTTCTGCGGAACGACGGCGAGCAGGCTGTCCACGGCGCCGGTGCCCAGATACATCAAGACGAAAACGACCGCGAAGTTCATGGCCGCCAGGAATGCCTGAGGAAGAATAACGTTGCCGAGCTCAATCTTCTTGTAGTCGACCTCCTCGATGCCCTTACGGACGATTCCGGTGCACACCGTGTTGAAGGCACGCATCACGTGAGTAAGGTTCGCGGTGAGGACGGAAATCGGCGCCGCGATGGCAAGGGCGGCACCGGTATCCAGGCCGTTGATAATCGCGATGGCCATAACAGGATAAGAAACAACGCCCACGTCAATGGAAACCGCTCCGCCAACCGCGAAGGCGCCCATGTAAGCGAGCTGGAACGCAACTCCAAGCTCAAGACCCTTCTGTACATCTCCAAAAAGAAGTCCCACAAGAAGGCCTCCCACAAGGG
>NZ_DAWEMK010000015.1:17568-19318 GCF_052362415.1 Paratractidigestivibacter sp.
GATCCGGGGTAGTGAACGCGGGATTGATGATCAGCTTGACGCCGCGGGAATCCAGATAATTAAGCGCATCAATCTGGGGCTCCGTGAGGTACAGCATCTTTTCGACGAGCTTCGCGCCCTCGCAGTTGGGCTGAGGACCGCAGTTGAGAACGCCGTCGAACTCAAAGCCCTGCTCCACGAGCTCCCGAGCGGTCTCGGGCGTCTTGAAGATCACGAGGTAGCGCTTCTTTGACGCAGACGCCTCGGGTAGCTTCTCAAGCGCCTTCTTGACGGAAAAGCCGAGCACGCGAATCGAACCGAGCGTGTTTGCAAAGACGCCGAGTATGAACTTGTCCCGAGAGATCTCGTCATCGACGATGATCACGCCATCGACCGGGTTCTCCTTCGTCACCCTCGTTGTCGTCTGGCCATGCACCACACGGCTGTCCACGCGATAGTGAGCGATCAATTCGATACCCCTCTCCAATTCCGGATGCAATGTCTGTAAGGAAGGCCTCCGACGATATATTCGCACAATATGGATCGAAATGAACCATGCGAACCAAGCTTTATCGTGAGCGGATGGTTTATTTGGTTCAGCGGTCTGTAAAGAAACCCCTTGCTCCAAGGCAAGGGGTCTCATTGTTGGTTCGTATGCTAACTCGAGCTTACGCCAGGCGAGCGGCGACCTCGGCGGCGAGATCGGCCATGGGAACCTGGGCCTGCTCGTGGGTGGCCATGTCGCGGATGGTGGCGGCGCCCGCGGCGACCTCGTCGGGCCCGAGCACGACGCAGAGCGTCGCGTGGAGCCTGTCGGCCTGCTTGAACTGGGACTTCAGGCTGCGGCCCTGGTAGTCTGCCTCGGTGCGAACGCCGGCGCCGCGCAGCGCGAGCGTGGCGGCAAAGACGGCGTCGCGCTCCTCGGCCCCCGTGCCGGCGACATAGACGCAAGTGGGCTCGGGGGTCGCGAGGTCGACGCCCTGGGAGGCCAGCGCGAGCGCGATGCGCTCGAAGCCCACGGCGAACCCGATGCCCGGGGTGGGCTTGCCGCCCTCGAGCTCCATGAGGCCGTCGTAGCGGCCGCCGCCGCCGATGGCGCCGACGCCGGCGTCGGCGACCTCGACCTCAAAGACGGTGCGGGTGTAGTAGTCGAGGCCGCGCACGAGCGTCGGGTCCTCGATGTAGGAGATTCCGGCCTCGTCGAGGTACTTCTTTACAGCGGCGTAGTGCTCGGCGCAGTCGTCGCACAGGTGGTCGTTGACCAGCGGGGCTTCGGCCATGACCTCGTGGCAGTGCGGGTTCTTGCAGTCGAAGGCGCGCAACGGGTTGATCTCGGCGCGCTCGAGGCAGTCCTCGCACATCTCGTCCTTGTGGTCGAGGATGAACTGGCGAACCTTCTCGCGGTAGGCGGGACGGCAGGCGCCGTCGCCCATCGAGTTGATGTAGAGCTTGAGCTTGGAGGAATCGAAGCCGAGGCGCTTGAAGTACTCCATGAGCATGATGATGCACTCGGCGTCGGCCGCGGCGTCGGGAGCGCCCAGCCACTCGACACCCACCTGGTGGAACTGGCGCAGGCGACCCTTCTGGGGGCGCTCGCCGCGAAACATTGCCTCGGCGTACCAGAGCTTGGCCGGCGCGCCGCCCTGCGGGACGAAATTGTTCTCGACGGCGGCGCGGACCACGCCCGCGGTGCCCTCTGGGCGCATGGCCATGCGCTGGCGCGGCTTCAGGCCGGCCTCGGTGCCCTTCTCGAGGAGGTCGCCGAACAGCG
>NZ_DAWEMK010000015.1:19328-21219 GCF_052362415.1 Paratractidigestivibacter sp.
CCTTGCGGACGACGTCGGTGGACTCGCCGATGCCGTGGACGAAGGTGTCGACCTGCTCGATGGCGGGGGTCTCGATCATGTCGAAGCCGTACGCGCCAAACAGCTCGCGCGCGACGTCCTGCATGTGCTGCCACGCGCGCATGTAGCCGCCGAAGAGGTCCTCGGTGCCCTGAACCTTCTGTCCCATGTTGCTCGTCCTTTCGACGTACAAAGAAGCCCTCGTCAGGCATTGATTTCCAACCGTTTAGTATACCTGCTCTCGCCGCCGGGACCACCCACGCAAACGCCCGGCCCTTCTCTCTGGCGCGCTTATGAAATTGCCCCGTGAAACGGGGCAACTAATCTTCTTCTGTAACAGACGCCCGAGCAACGAACGGCGGCCCCGCCTTACCTCAGGCGCAGTTCTGCAGGAAGGCCCCGCAAAAGCGGGGCCTTCCGAAGCTGTTTGAGCACTGAGGTAAGGCGGGGCCGACCCTCCGAACGCTACTCTACGTCGATCTTGTGGACCCAGTTGTGCTTATCCTCGATCGCGCCGGACTGGATGCCGGTGAGCGTCTCGCGGAGCTTCTTCATGACGGGGCCGACGTGCTCCATGCCGTAGACGACCTTCTTGTCGCCGTTATCGATCTCGCCAACCGGGGAGATGACGGCCGCGGTGCCGCACATGCCGCACTCGACGAACTGGTCGATCTCGTCGAACTTGACCGGGCGCTGCTCGACCTCCATGCCGAGGTCCTCGGCGACCTGGACGAGCGAGCGGCGGGTGATGGACGGCAGGATGGAGTCGGTGAAGGACTGCGGGACGACGAACTTGCCCTCCTTGGTGACGAACAGGACGTTCGCGCCGCCGGTCTCCTCGACGTAGGTGCGGGTCTGCGGGTCGAGGAAGAGGTTGTCGGCGTAACCGGCGGAGTGGGCGAGCACGCTGGGGTGCAGCGACATCGCGTAGTTGAGGCCGGCCTTGATGTTGCCGGTGCCGTGGGGCGCCGCGCGGTCGAACTCGGGGACGACGAGCTTGACGGGCTTGACGCCGCCCTTGTAGTACGGGCCGACCGGGGTCACGAGGATGCGGAACTGGTACTCGTCAGCGGGCTTGACGCCGATGACGTCGCCCGTGGCGAACATGAACGGGCGGATGTAGAGCGTGGCGCCGGAGCCGTAAGGCGGCACCCAGGCGGCGTTGGCCTTGACGACCTGCTCGACGGCCTCGACGAACTTCTCCTTGGGGAAGGAGGGCATCTCGAGACGCTTGGCGGAGTCGTACATGCGCTGGGCGTTCATGTCCGGGCGGAAGCAGACGATGTCGCCGTTCTCGGCGGTGTAGGCCTTGAGGCCCTCGAAGACCTCCTGGCAGTAGTGGAGCAGGCCGGCGCACTCAGAGAGGGTGACGGTGTGGTCCGGGGTAAGGCCGCCCTCTTCCCACGCGCCGTTCTTGTAGTTGCAGACGTAGCTGTAGTCGGTATGCTGATAGGCGAAGCCGAGGCTGCCCCAGTCGATGTCCTTCTTCTGCACCATGCTCTTTGCATCTCCTTGCGTCGGCGCTGTCTGGCGCCATTGTTCTTCCCACACCTCGTTGGTATGTAAGTCGCTAGGTTAGTCCTGTTTCCTGAAAGCACCTGTTCGTGTGCCGAGCTGTTAACAAAGGGAGTCGATGCCAGCCGGCGTACAATCGACAGGCAAACCACGCGAAGAAAGGCACCGCCATGCACATGTTCCGCAACGATTACTCCGAGGGCGCCGCGCCCCAGATCCTCGAGGCCCTTACCCGCACGAACGACGAGCAGTGCGTCGGCTACACCGAGGGCGCGCGCCCCGCGCGCCCGGGCCGCAAGCGGGGCGGCACCGCGCCCAGGGCGGCGCGGACTGGGGGGGGGTGGCGGGGGGAGAGACG
>NZ_DAWEMK010000015.1:21229-22207 GCF_052362415.1 Paratractidigestivibacter sp.
GAGGGCGACCCCCACTGCGAGCGCGCCCGCGAGCTGATCCGCGCCGCGTGCGGGCGCGAGGACGTCGACGTCGAGTTCTGCATCGGCGGGACGTCGGCCAACATCGTCGGCGTGACGGGGATGCTGCGCGACTGGGAGGGCGTGATCTGCACGAAGGATGCCCACATCAACGTCCACGAGACGGGCGCCATCGCCGCATGCGGGCGCACCGTGCTGCCCACGAGAGACGCCGACGGGTTCCTCTCGCCCGAGGAGGCGGAGCGCGTGTGGGCGAGCCAGACCATGACCGGCCGCCACATGACGCGCCCCGCGGGGATCTACATAACGAACGCGACCGAGTTCGGCGGCGTCTGGGACCGCGAGCGCTTCGACGCGATCTGCAACTGGGCGCACGGGCACGGGCTCTTTGTCTACGTCGACGGCGCGCGCATGGCCGTGGCGCTGACCTCCGAGGGCTGCGACCTCACGCTCCCCCACCTCGCTGAGCGCGCCGACGCGTTCTACCTCGGCGGGACCAAAAACGGCATGCTCTTCGGCGAGGCCATGGTCATCGCGAACCCGCGCCTGCGCGAGTCGTTCCCGTTCCTCGTCAAGGAGCGCGGCGGGCTCATGGCCAAGGGCCGCCTGCTCGGCGTGCAGTTCGAGACCGCCTTCGAGCAGCCAGCGGACGGCGGCGAGGCGCTCTACTGGAGGCTCGCCCGCGGCGCGAACGACTGCGCGCTGCGCCTGCGCGACGGTATGAACGCGCTCGGTTTCGAGTCCTACCTCCCGGCGAACACCAACCAGCAGTTCTTCGTCGTGTTCCCCGAGGTCGGGCGGAGGTTCGAGGACGCCGCCGGGTGCGAGACGTTCGCCAAGCTCCCCGACGGGCGCCTGGTCATCCGCTTCGTGACCTCCTGGGCCACGCGCCCCGAGCACGTCGACGAGCTGCTGGACTTCGCCGCGACGGTGGCGTAGGCGGGCTTCTTTGTGGCAGGG
>NZ_DAWEMK010000015.1:22217-23501 GCF_052362415.1 Paratractidigestivibacter sp.
GCGCCCGGCACGCGTCTGCCCTCAGCGTCCAAATGATTAGACTTTTTACTTACATGTTTTCCCGTAGGTAAATCAGGGCGAGAAGCCCTTGGGCTTCTTGCCAACTGGGGTTTTGTAGATGGTTCAATCTTTTACTTACATGTTTTGATGTATGTAAAAGATTGAATCGTTTTTTATGCCGAGAAGCCCTTGACCGCGCCCTCAAGTGTTCGTATAGTTCTTCCTCAACGCAAACGCCCTCCAATCGCCCCCACCCGCGTCGCCTGATCGGAGGACCGATGCTGTATGTTCCGACCGTAGTCTTCTCTCATCAAACCGCGCTTGAGCGGCTCCGGTCCGTGCCGCCTCAGCTCGACAACTCCG
The DNA here is from genome assembly GCF_052362415.1 of Paratractidigestivibacter sp. Lineage (NCBI taxonomy): Bacteria > Bacillati > Actinomycetota > Coriobacteriia > Coriobacteriales > Atopobiaceae > Paratractidigestivibacter > Paratractidigestivibacter sp. The sequence goes on from NZ_DAWEMK010000015.1 coordinate 22,581, forward strand.
AGCCGTTCGAGGACGTGTTTCGTCCGAATGCGCATTCAACGAACACGCATGCTGCCAACAAACTCAATCTCAGCGAATTCGGCATCCGAGAAACTCCCGTAAATGTCCTCATCGGGTGCGATATGCGCCCAACGACGAGCCCCCGGGTACGCCCGCACAGCGCGGGGCTGATCGAGTACCCAGGCTGGCTTATAAAGAAGCTCACCGAGACCGTCTATTGCTGCGGGCCCGAGCTGGTATTTATCCAGCTCGCGTCTTCCCTTCCCCTCGTTGATGCCGTCGTGCTGGGCTTTGAGCTCTGTGGGTCGTACTCGCACTTTTCCAGCGCGATCTCCGGCTTCTACGACCGCAAGCCCCTGACCAGCGTGGAGAAGATCGCCTCGGCCATCGATGCCCTCAAGGGGCTCCGTGGCCTGCCGAAGGCTGTGGAAACCCTCAAGTGGGTCGCCGACGGGGCCCGTTCGCCGATGGAGACGGTCCTCGCTTGTTGCCTGGGCCTTCCCGCGAGCCTCGGCGGCTTGGGATTCTCGGCGCCCGTACTGAACCACAAGGTCGAGCTCGAGGGAATCGCCTCCAAACGCGCGGGATCAAAGAGCTGCTACATCGACCTCGCTTGGCCGGAGGGCGAGAGAGGGCTCGAGTACAACGGAGCGGCCTTCCACCCCAACGCAGCGAAGGATAGGCGCCGCATCGAGGGGCTCGAGCACATGGGCTGGTCGATCAACACCCTCGACCTCGCCGAGATGAGCGACTTCGGAAAGCTATGGGACGTTGCGGGGCTTCTTAAGGGCAAGGTTCAGCGAATCGAAGATGCCACGCCGATGTTTAGAGAAGCACGGCAGCTACACCATCAGCTCCTGGAATCCACGAGGTTCGGCCTCGGACTTGAAGGAGTGCTGTTCGGAGTGCCCGCGCAAAGAG
>NZ_DAWEMK010000015.1:23511-32535 GCF_052362415.1 Paratractidigestivibacter sp.
GGTCGATCACGTATCACATATAGGATATGACCGAGCGCAGGTGGCATCGGTCCAGCGCTTGCTTCAGGGCCTCTGCGCCCGCATGGACAAGCACGGGTCGTCGATGATCCGGCGGCTGCATCAGATTCTCCGCATCTGCCCGACGCCCTTGCCCGATTTTGACTGATGACTATATATGATTAAAACTTTTACTTACATGTTTTCCTGTAGGTAAATCAGGGCAAGAAGCCCCCGAACTTCTTGCCAACTGGGGTTTTGTAGATGGTTCAATCTTTTACTTACATGTTTTGGTGTAGGTAAATGATTGAACTATACTCACGACCCTATATCATGATGGCGCTCAAGCCATGGAAGGCCGTGCTTCCGCGAACAACAAACCAAAACCCGCAGGCCCTCGAGCTACTCGTCCGTGGGGCGGCGACGGAGCTTCTTTACCTGCGAGCGGAGGCGCTTGCTGGCAAGGCGGCGCTCTTTGGAGGCGCGCGTCGGCTTGGTCTTGTGGCGGACCTTGGGAGGCCGTGCGCGCCGGGCGAGCTCGTCGTGGATCTTCTGGAGGCACAGCCGACGGTTGCGGAACTGGCTGCGGGACTCGCGAGACACGAAGGTGATGCCGGTCGGTGCATGTGTCGTGCGCACGGCGGAGTCGGTCGTGTTCACGCCCTGGCCGCCCGGGCCCGTCGCGCGGAACACCTGCACGTCGCACTGCTCGGCGAGCTCGTCGAGCGACAACCGCGCGAATGCGGCGTAATCCCTGTATGTGAGGTCTTCTTTTTCCATGCTTCGAATGGTACCCCGCCGACTTGAAAAGACGAGCGAGCTTTCCGCGCGAAATCTCGCATGCGCCCATTACAAGGGCAATTACGGGGGGGGTGAAAAGAACTAAGGGACGGGCGCGAGCTATCCGAAGCGATTCGGAAAGCTCGCGCCCGTCCCTCAACATAACCAACGGTTTTCGAAAAGCTCGTGCCCTCCCCGGCTTGCCGGCCAGAGCCGGCACGCGGGTGACTACGCAGACTTCATGATGACGGCGCGAACGATTCCGGCGGCGTCGTCGCAGGCGTCGAGGACCTGCTCCATACGGTCGAAGATGCGCAGCCAGGTGACGGCGTACTTGCCATCTGCCGCGGCGGGCTCGCCACGGAAGAGGCGGCGCAGGGCGTTCTGGTAGACGGTATCGCCCTCGTCCTCGATGTCGCCGACCGAGATGGCCTTCTCCATGACGGACTCGGGCTTCTTTCCGTACTCGGGCAGGCGGCAGATCATCTCCTGCATCTCCTTGACCGCGCGAACGGTGAGATCGGCGATCTGGTCGGCCTCGAGACGCGAGTCCTGGATGTTGAAGAGGTCCATGCGCATGGTCACGCCGTACATGGCGTCGACGACGTTGTCCATGGCCAGCGCCAGCTCGGAGATGTCCTCGCGGTCGAGCGGGGTGATGAAGGAGGTGTAGAGCTTGCCCATGATCGTCTTCACTCGGTCGTCGCAGTTGGTCTCGTAGACCTTCATCTGCGGGACGCGGCTGATCGAGTTCGGGAAGTCGTGGACGATGCCGGCGTACTTCTCGGAGGTCTCGACGATGAGGGCGGCGAACTCCTTGAGGAGGGTGTAGAACTCGTCTTCCTTCTTGGTGCGGGCCATGATGTGCTCCTTGTCTTTGAGGTGGCCAGATGGGCCGGTCGAGTGGGAAGTCGTTTGGTCTGATCGATTAGAAGATCACGAGGAAGAGCTTGGCGAGGACGTAGCCGATGAGGCCGCAGCCGGGGAAGGTGAAGATCCAGGTCAGGACCATCTCTTTGCAGACGCCCCAGTTGACGGAGCGCATGTCCTTGGCGGCGCCGGCGCCCATGATGGCCGCGGTCTTGGTGTGGGTGGTCGAGACGGGCAGGCCGGTGACGGTCGCGATGAAAAGCGAGATAGTCGCGGAGATCGAGGCCGAGAAGCCCTGGTACTTGTCGAGCTGGACCATCTCCATGCCGACCTTCTTGATGATCTTCTTGCCGCCGATGGCGGTGCCGATGGCCATCACGCCGGCGCAGAGCACCTCGATCCACAGCGGGAAGCCGCCCATGTCGCCGACGGTCTTGCCCATGGAGAGCGCGATGGCGAGCATGGCGGTGGACATGAACTTCTGGCCGTCCTGCGCGCCGTGCATGAGGGCGACGCCCGCGGCGCCGGCGATCTGCATCTTGCCGAAGAAATTGTTCGCGCGGCGGCGATCGGCGTTCGCGCAGGCGATGGGGATGATCTTCGCGATGGCCCAGCCGGCGAGGTATCCGAGGACGGTGGAGAGGACGAGGCCATAGATGACCTTGGCCCACTCGCCCATGTTCACGCCGTCGAGGCCGCCGGAGACGGCGAGCGCCGAGCCGGTGAGGCCGGCGATGAGCGCGTGCGACTCGGAGGTCGGGATGCCGAAAACCCATGCCGCGACGCCCCAGGCGACGATGCCGACGGTCGAGGCCGCCAGCGCGATCATGGCGAGGTGGGAGTCGCCGCCAAAGTCGACCATGCCGGAGATCGTGTCCGCGACGGCGGTCGAGATGAAGGTCATAGCGACGAGGCCGATGAAGTTGCAGATGACGGACATCAGGATCGCGTCGTCGATGTCCATCGATCGGGTGCCGACGACCTCTGCGATGGCATTGGCCGCGTCGGTAGCGCCGTTGACGAAGATGGTGCCGAGGATAAGCACCATGACGAGGACGAGGAAGGGGTTCGAGGCCAAAAGGCCGAAGAACTCAGGGAGGGTAATCAAGTGCACTCTTTTCCACACATGCGCGAAGAAACGCTGCGCCCCTGTACTGTCATGCCAATGTAAGCACTCGATTAGGATAGCGTAAAGAGCCGGAAACATGGCTGAATGTAAGCTCGGAACCCGAATGTAAGGCAAACGCTTACATTCAGCTTACATTCGCGCGCGGAAAGAAGCCCGGGACAAGAAGCGATCGCGCGGAGCTGCCGGAACGGGGCGGGGACGAGGCGCGACGGCATGAGACCGAGCTGCATGAACGGGGCGAGGCGCGGCCGAGCAGGGCGAGGCGCAGCGGGCCTGTGCGGCCGCGCCCGCCCGACGGGCCCCTGCCCCACCGGGCGCGCACGCCTACCTTATACTCAATGTTCGTTACTCGAAGGCCGTCCCCGATACCCATGGCCGGCCGAGCGCAAGCACGCGAGCACCCAAGGAGGCACGTTGGCGAACGGAAAGAAGGAGCGGGACCCGCGCGTGGAGGCGCTGCGCCTCGTGGCAGCGGCGTCCATCGCGATCTTCCACACCTTCATGCCCTGGTTCTCGGCGATGACCGGCGGCTACGGCACGGGACCGGGCGACGGGATCATCGACAACCCCATCGCGGCGCCGCTGCTCGGGTTCATCAACCTCCTGGGGTCCTTCGGCAACAACGTGTTCTTCTGCATCTCGGGGCTCTTTTTGATCCCCGCGGCCGTCGCGGCGGCGAAGGAGACCGGCAACGGCCCGGACTGCCCTGGGTATTGGCGCGCCCAAGCGCGGAAGGCCGCCCGGCGCGCGGCGCCGCTGCTCGCGACCATCGCGTTCTACGTCGTCGCGGTCCTCGCCATGAGCGCCTTCGTGGTCCCCATCGAGGATGCGACGCCCGAGAACCTGCCTGGGCTTCTTGGCGGGCTCGAGTTCATATGGGTCTACCTGGTGCTCATGGTCTTGGCGCCCGTGATCGGCTGGGCGAAGGCGCGCCTCGAGCAAAAACCCGCAGCATGGCGAGCGGTCGCCGCGGTCTTCGTCGTCGCGGTGTTCGCCGTCAACGCCTACATCGCCTTTGTCGACCAGGGCGACGTCGACCGCGGGCTCGGTGACTGGCGCAAGCTCATGAGCGCCGTGACTTACCTCGCGGCCTTCGTGGTCGGCGGGGAGGTCTCGTCGGTGAGGCTCGGCCGCCGGGCGGCGGGCGCGCTTCTTGTCGCAACCGTCGCGGCCTCGCTCGGGGTCGAGACGGCCCTCGCCCACGCGCGCGAGCTCGACCTCATGGCGGCGACCTCGTTCAAGTCGACGTCGGCGCTCGCGTTCTGCACGGCGGTCGCCGCGGTCCTCTTTGCACGGTCGTGCACGGGCCGCGAACGCGCGAAGAAGCCCCTCGACGCCCCCGTGTGCAGGGCGGCGAAGAGCGTCCTCGGGTTCTATATCCTGCAGTCGCTCACGATGCCGCTTTGGCTCGGGGAGCTGTACGGGTGGCTCGTGTCCCTCTACAAGATTCCCTGGTTCACGTCCGTCCACCTGATCGGCGTCGGCACGGCAGCGAGCCTTTTGCTCCTGGCCTTGATGCTCGCGATCGACCAGGTCGTCCGCCTGCCGCTCTTCCGCCGGCTCGGCTTGGCGCGGTAGGGCCCGTGATGAGATCAGGCACGGCAGGGCGGGGCGCATCAAGGTTGGCGCCCCGCGAAGCGCCCGGAGTACGGGCGCTCGGCTAGCTCTTGAAGTGCTTGCCGGAGCTCGGGCGTGCCTTCGAGCGCGCATTCGAGCCGGTGCCCGAGCCCGCGATCGGTCCAGATGCCTGGTCGAAGGCCATGCCCGAGCCCTGGCTCGCGTCCGCGGCCTCACGGCGCCTCTTTGCGCGGCGGACGAGGTTCACGATCGCGCACATCACGAGGATGACGGCCACAATGACGGCGGCGACCAGCAGCAGGTGCTCCGGCACCGCGAGCCAATCCTGGACAAAGAGCTTCAGCGACCAGCTGAGCGACGCCTCGGTCTGGACGGGCACGCTGCCGAGGTAGCGGCCCTGGTACGAGATGCTCGCCTCGCCGAGCGACGCGCCCTGCTGGACCGGCGCCGTGAGCTCATCAGGTAACTGAGTTTCGATCGTCAGGTCGGCAAGCGTGAGCCCGGCGGGCACGAACGCCGAGACCTCCCCGGCGGCGACCGCCCCCACCTGCGTCCCGTCCTCCGAGAGCGTGACGGGGACGCTGCCGAGCTCCTCTCCGCCGCTCACCACCGTCGCATCCTGCCACGCGTCGAAGCCCCAGTTGAGGAGGTCGCGCATGCCATAGAAGTTCGAGGTCGGCTCCTCGTAGCCGGCGTCGTTCGCGCCGCCGAGCGTGACAGCGGCGAGGTGGCGGCCGTCCTTTTGGGCGGCGACGACGAGGCACTTGCCGCCCTCGAGCGTGTAGCCCGTCTTTCCGGCGGTCACGATGCCGCCGGCGTAGGCGTCGCTCGAGGGATCGACCAGGAAATCCGTGCTCTCGAGCTCGCGGGCCGGGTTCTTGTTCGTGGCGGGAAGCTCGCAGGTGGCGCTGCCCGCGATCTGGACGAACGCCGGGTTTTGGAGCGCCTCCTCAAAGATGCGGCACAGGTCGCGCGCCGTGGTGTAGTGGTCGTCGTTGTGCAGGCCACAGGGGTTCGCGAAGTGCGTGTCCTCGCAGCCGAGCTCGGCAGCCTTGGCGTTCATCATGCCGACGAAGTCCTGCCAGGTGCCGCCGACATAGCGGGCGAGCACGTAGGCGGCATCGTTGCCGGAGGGGAGGAGCAGGCAAGCGAGAAGATCGCGCACGGTGATCTGCTCGTCGGCCTGCAGGCCGCTGCGCATGCTGTCCGCATCGAGCGCCGAGAAATCGTCCGCCTGCACCGTGACGACGTCGTCGAGGTTGCCGTGCTCGAGCACGAGCAGCGCCGTCATGATCTTGGTGGTCGAGGCCGGGTAGCGCCGGGCATCGGCGTCCTTGGCAAAGAGAACCTGGCCGTTGTCGCGGTCGACGAGGATGCCGGCCGGGGTGTTGGTCTCGGGGGCGGGGGTCGGGTTGTAGAGCTGCTCGCCGTCAACCGAGACTGGGAGCGACGCGGCATCCTCCGCGCGCGCCACCACCGGCGCGCCGAGCGAGAGCGCGAGCACCGCCACCGCGAGCGCGGCGCCCAGTTTCCTTGCAAATGACCCGCCGAACCTCATCGAGCATCTTCCCTTCTCGTCGCCATGGGCCTTCGAGTCTACGCCACGCCGCGGCGCAGAAAACCCCGCAATCAGCGCGAAGGACTGTTTGCGGGGTTTTCCACATTGTTCAATAACCGGCGTTATCGCCGAACGTCGTTTGCGGAGCCGAATGCGGGTTACTTGCCCAGGCGCTCGTAGACGTCGATGAAGTCCTCCGCGACGATGCGGAAGGTCTCGGCGCCCATGAGCTGGTCCTCGGCATGCATGAGCAGCATCGAGAACTCGACGGACTTGCCGCCGGCGTCGTTGGCGAGGAGCTGCAGGTGGACGTTGTGCCCTTCGACGAAGGCGTCGGAGCCCTGCTTGATGAGCTCGCGCGCCCCGTCGAGGTCGCCTTCCTTGGCCTTGCCGATGGCCTCGATGTACATCGACTTGGCCATGCCGACGTTGGCGATGATTTGGAAGCAGACCTCCTCCATGTCGAGGGGCTGCTCGGTGCTCGTGGCCTCGTCAGCCATCGTCCTACTCCCTCATCAGCTTGAGGGCGTCGGCCAGGATCTTCTTTGCATAGGCGATCTGCGGGCCGAGGAGAAGCACGTCGGCGGTGTCGACGTGCTCGAGGGCCTTGTTGAGCGGGTAGGCGGCGATGCTGACGTCGAGGCCCTGGCCCTTGGCCTCGGCCTGCATCTTTTGGACGAGGAGGCTCGTGGACATGCCGGCGTTGCAGGCGAGCAGGATATTCTTCATTGCGATCCCCTTTCTGAGGACGTGCACCGTGCGATTACGGTAACCCTTGGGTAACTCGGTGGCCGCGACGGGGCGCCCAGCGGCGCCGATGCGGCCTTTGGACGGGTGCCCGGGCCCTGGCAAGCCCGGGCACCCCAAGGAAAGGACTTCGGAGGGAGCGGCCCCGCGATGCGCGGGCGGGATGCCCCGCGCCAAGGGCGCGGCGCGCCTACTCCGCGGACTCCTCGGCGAGCACGGCCTGCTTGGCCTGGACGCGCTCGGAGACCTTCATGAACGGCAGGTAGATGGCCATGGCGATGACGATCTCGAGGATCTGCCAGATCGCGGCGCGGATGTCGCCGCCTACGGCTCCGCGAAGACCGGGCAACCGGCCTCGTCCACGTCGCGCGAGGGCGCCTGGACGCGCTCGGGGTGGTAGTAATTGCAGCCGAGCCAATCGACTTTGCCCTGGGCCAGGATCTGCTCGTCGCCCGGGCGGACGGGCAGCTCGACGCCGCGCGCCGCGAAGTCGGCCAGGATATCGGCGGGGAGCTTGCCCTCGGTCACGAGGTCGAGCCACCAGCGGTTGTTTATGCCGTCGGTCATGCGGACGGCCTCGAGGTCGGCCTCGCTCGGGTTCTCGCGGGTATAGGGCGGGGTGAAGCAGTTGATGAGGCCGATACGCGAGTCGTCGAGCATGCAGCCGTCGGCCTTCGCGCGACGGTAGGCCGCCACGGCGAGGCTGTGCGCGATCGAGATGTTGTACTGCACGGCCTTCGCACGGTTGAAGTTGTGCAGGCACGGGTACCAGACGCCGTTCTGATAGCGTTGGTCGGGCTCCACGATGGGCTCGTTGAAGGTGAACCAGCAGCGGATCTCCTTGCCGAAGGCGCGGAAGGCTTTCTCGGCGTAGTTCGCGTACGCCTCGACGACCTCGCGGTTCTCCCATCCGCCGCGGCGGAAGAGTTACGCGGGCATATCGAAGTGGTACAGGTTCACGAAGCACTCGAGCTCGGCCGTCGCGCCGCCATGTAGAAAACCCCGCCGCCGGCGCCAGAGGAAAACCGCGGACTCTGCGTTTTTCCTCTGGCGCCGATCGCTGGTTGCAGAATGTTCAAACAAATCGGATAAGATACGGCCGACGTACCCGCCAACAAAAGGAGCAGCAATGTCGCAGCAGTTCCATGAGTTGATTTTCCTCAAGCCAGTGTTCCACGAGAAGATCTGGGGCGGGCGCAAGCTCGCCGACGACTGGGGATACCGCATCCCCGACGGCCCGATCGGCGAGTGCTGGGCGATCTCGGCACACCCCAACGGGGACTGCAGGATCGACGGCGGCGAGTACGACGGCAAGTACCTCTCGGAACTCTGGAAAGAGAACCGCGAGGTCTTCGGCACGGTGCCCGACGGCCGAGGCGGCGAGGCGAAGCAGTTCCCGCTGCTGATCAAGATCCTCGACGCGCAGGACGACCTCTCGGTCCAGGTGCACCCCGACGACGCTTACGCCGCCGCCCACGAGGACGGCTCGCTCGGAAAGAAGGAGTGCTGGTACGTCCTCGGCTGCAAGGAGGGCGGCACCATCATCGTGGGCCAAAAGGCAAGAGACGCCGCCGAGTTCCGCCAGATGGTCGACGAGGGCCGCTGGTCCGACCTTCTCAACGAGGTGCCCATCCATGAAGGGGACTTCTTCCAGATCGACCCCGGCACCATCCACGCCATCAAGGGCGGCACCGTCATCCTGGAAACCCAGCAGTCCAGCGACGTCACGTACCGCGTCTACGACTACGACCGCAAGCAGGCGGACGGCACCACGCGCCCGCTGCACCTCGAGCAGAGCGTCGAGTGCGTCGACTTCTCGCAGGAGCCGATCGAGTCCGGCGCCGTGACCACCCCCATCATCGGCGGCATCCAGCACCTCGCCGACACCGACCGCTACATCGTCGACCTCGTCCGCATCGACGGCGAGAAGGTCTTCTCGGCCATCCCGACGTTCCGCTGCGTGAGCGTCATCGACGGCGAGGGAACCGTCGCCGGCGCCAAGGTCCGCAAGGGCGACCACTTCATCATCCCCGCCGCCTTCGGCGACGTCGACTGCTCCGGAAAGATGAAGCTCATCGTGAGCCGCGTCCCCACCGCGCTGTAGCCGCGCGCCAAACCTGGCCCCGCAAGCGAGCGGCGCCCGCCGGCCTAAGCCGACAGGCGCCGCTTTGCCATCACTGGGCGACAGTCATTGCGTGCAGCTTTCTGGGACACCCTTCCGCGACCTCGACGCCAGCGGAGAATCGCCGCCAGGCGCGGGGGCTCAGTGGCGCGGCGGCTCCTTACAGGAAGCGGTACTGAACCGCGCGGACTCCCCAGTCGTAGCAGCTGGAGAAGCCGAAGGCCTTCCAACAGCCGCCGGCGA
>NZ_DAWEMK010000016.1:0-18653 GCF_052362415.1 Paratractidigestivibacter sp.
TCGCGTCGGCGTCGCGGACGGTGCTCAGGCGGTGCGCGACAACGAAGCTCGTACGGCCGCGCATGAGGTTGTCGAAGGCGCGCTGGACGAGCAGCTCGGTACGGGTGTCGATGTTGCTCGTGGCCTCGTCGAGGATGAGCATCTGCGGCCGCGCGACCATCACGCGGGCAATGCACAGAAGCTGCCGCTGCCCGGCCGAGAGGCTCGCCGACCCGTCGATGACGGTGTCGTAGCCCTTGGGCAGGCGGCGGATGAACTCGTCGGCGTAGGCGGCCTTCGCGGCGGCCACGACCTCCTCGTCGGTGGCTTCGGGCCGGCCGATGGCGATGTTCTCGCGCACGGTCGCGCGGCGCACCCAGGTGTCCTGCAGGACCATGCCCCAGACGCTGCGCAGACTCGAGCGGGTGAGGGCGCGCACGTCCTTGCCGTCAACGGTGACGCTGCCGGAATCGACGTCGTAGAAGCGCATGAGCAGGTTGATGAGGGTCGTCTTGCCGCAGCCGGTGTGGCCCACGAGGGCGAAGCGCTGCCCAGGCTCGGCCGTGAGGTCGAGGTGCTCGAGGATGGGCTTGCCGGGTACGTACGAGAAGGTCACGTCATCGAGCTCGACCTTGCCATCGACGTGCTCGAGCTTGGCGGCGTCCGCGGCGTCGGGTTCCTCGAGCGGCTCGTCCACGAGCTCAAAGAGGTGCCGCGCGCAGGCGACGGAGTTCTGCAGCTCCGTGACCACGCCCGTGATGTCGTTGAACGGCTTCGCGTACTGGTCGGCGTAGCTGAGGAACGCGGAGAGCCCGCCCACGGTGATGCCGCCGGCGAGCACGACGAACGCGCCGAAGATGCCGATCGCGGCGTACACCAGCGAGTTCATGAAGCGCATCGTGGGGTTCGCGAGGGAAGAGAAGAACACTGCCTTGAAGCTCTCTTGCCCGAGGCGCGTGTCGACCTCTCGCTCGCGGGCGCACACGGACCCCTCGACGCCGAAGGCCTCGATCGTGTCCGCGCCGCCGATCATCTCTTCCACGAGGCCGGTGAGCTCGCCGCGCAGCTGGGTCTGCCCGGCGAAGTGGCGGCTCGCGTGGCTCGAGATGAACTTGGCCATCCAGACCGAGAAGGGCGTGAGCACGGTGACCACGCCCGCGATCAACGGGTTCAAGCGGAACATGAAGACGAGCGTGACCACGATGGTGAGCACGCCGCTCGGGAGCTGCTGGAAGCCCATGACGAAGCCGTTGGTCAGCTGGTCGGCGTCGTTGACGATGCGGCTGGCGACCTCGCCGTGCTCGTGGGTGTCGATGTAGGCGAGCGGCATCCGCTGCAGGTGGTCGAAGGCCTGGCAGCGCAGGTCGTAGGCGGCGTTGTAGGCCAGGCGGTTCGTCACGAGCGCGAGGGCGTACTGGGCCGCGGCGGTGACGCAGATGGTCGCCGCCATCAGGCGCGCGCAGTCGGCGAGGCCGCCGAAGTCGACCTGGCCGGGCCCCACGATGCAGTCGACCGCGCGGCCGGTGAGCATGGGCAGGGTGAGGGTGCCGACGGTCACGACGCACACGAGCGCCATGAGGGCGGCGAGCATGCCCTTGCAGCCGGAGAAGAGGCCGAGCATGCGGCGGATGGTCTGGTCGCGCTGGGCGTCCTTCTTGCCGGCGACGGTCGCGCCGGCTGCGGCGGGCCGGGCGCCTGCGGGGCGGCCCTGGTTCTGGCTGCTCATCGGTGGGCCTCCTCGTTCGTGAGCTGGGAGTCACAGATCTCGCGGTAGACCTCGCAGGTGGCGAGCAGCTCCTCGTGCGTGCCGAGGCCGACCTGTCGGCCTCCGTCGAGGACGAGGATCCGGTCGGCCGCGCGGACCGCCGCCACGCGCTGCGAGATGAGCACGACGGCGGAGCCGGCGAACTCGCGGCGGATGGCGCGGCGGAGCTTGGAGTCGGTGGCGAAGTCGAGAGCGGAGCTCGCGTCGTCGAGGATGAGCACGCCCGGGCGACGGGCGACGGTGCGCGCCACGGCGAGGCGCTGGCGCTGACCGCCGCTGAAGTTGCGCCCGAACTGCTCGACTTCTCCCTCGAGGCCGCCCTTGCCGTCGACGACCTCGGTCGCCTGGGCGCACGCGACGGCTGCCGCGAGCTCGTCTTCGGCCGCGTCGGCGTTGCCCCAGCGCAGGTTGGATGCGATGGTGCCGCTGAAGAGCTGCGGGTTCTGTGCCACGAGGCCGACCTCTCGGCGCAGGCTCTCTTGCGTGAGGTCGCGGACGTCCTCGCCGCCGACGAGCACACGGCCGGAGGTCGAGTCGTAGAAGCGCATGAGCAGCGAGGCGAGGGTGGACTTGCCCGAGCCCGTGCCGCCGATCACGCCGAGGGTCTCGCCGCGGCGCAGGTCGAAGTCGACGTGGCTCAGGGACTCGCCGCCGGCTGCGGGGTAGGCGAAGCTCACGTCGTCGAAGGCGACGAGGGGCTCGCCCGCGGGCTGTGCCGCGGCGACCTCGACGGCGTCCTTCTTGCCATCTGCGAGGGAGGGCTCGACGGCGAAGACCTCGTTGATGCGGTTCGCGCAGGCCTGGGCCTTGGCGATGGTGGTGATGAGCCAGGTGAGCTTGAGGAGCTCGACGAGGGCCTGGCTGACGTAGCTCGCCAGGGCCACGACCTGGCCCTGCGTGAGGTTGCCGATGTTCACCTGCAGGCCGCCGACCCACAGAAGCGCGATGAGGCCGAGGTTCACGACGCAGTAGGTGAGGGGGTTCACGAACATGCTGAGGTCGCCGGCCTGGAGCTGAAGGTCGCGCACGGTGCCCGCGACCTTGTGGAAGCCGGCGATCTCGGAGTCCTCCTGGCGGAAGGCGCGCAGCACGCGGGCGCCGGCGAGGTTCTCGGAGGTCTTGAGCTGGACGTCGTCGAGGGCGTGCTGGGTCTTGCGGTAGCGCTTGGTCGTGATCCCCATAAAGAAGAGGATGAACCCAACGGCCACGACGGTCGACGCGGTGAGGACCGCGCCTTCCCAGCCGTCGACGAGCAGCGCCGCGATCACGGAGCCGACGATGATGAAGGGCGAGCGCAGGATCAGGCGGAAAAAGAGGTTCAGGCCGTCCTGCACCTGCTGGGTGTCGTTGGTGATGCGCGTGACGAGCGTGGCGCGGCCGAGCCGGTCGATGTCCTCGCGCGAGAGCGTGAGGACGTGGCGGAAGAGGTCGTCGCGGCAGGCGACGCCGAACTGCGCGGCGAGCTTCGACGAGAAGTACTGCGCGACGATGGCGACGACGTAACAGAACACGGCGAGCAGCACGAGGGCGCCGGCGTGCAAAAGGATGAAGGGTTTATCGCCGTTGGCGATGCCCACGTCGATGACCTGCGCCATCACGAGGGGGACGATGAGCTGGAGGATGGCCTCCAGCCCCTTGAACGCGGGCGCGAGCACGCACTCGAGGTAGTGCCCGCGCAGGTAACGCCTCAGCTTGAACATACAGCTCCGACCTGCACTCGGTGACGGTCATTCCGGCTATCGTACCGCTAGCGGGTAAGTTCTGCGTCAATCAGGTCGGCGATGGACTCGGGGTTGAGGCCGGACTCGGCGAGAAGCGCGTCGGCGTCGTAGCGGTCCGCGAAGGCCTTGGGCAGGCCGAGGCAGCGCACGCGCGCGCCGGCGGCGCCGTCCGCGGCGGCGAGCTCGCGGGCAACGCGCTCGCCGAAGCCTCCGTCCACGCAGCCGTCCTCGAGCGTCACAAAGAGGCGCACACCCTTTTGCGCGAGGGCGACGAGGCCCTCGACGTCGACGGCGTTGGCCCAGCGGGGGTTGACGAGCGCGACGTCGATGCCGCGGGCGGCACAGGCGCGCTGGGCCTCCTCGCCGAGCGGGTAGAAGTCGCCGAGCGCGACGATGGCGGCGCGGGCGTGCTCGGCGCCGCGGGCGACCTCCGCCACGGGTGCGGAGTAGTCGGCCAAGGGCGCGAACGAGGGCCTGTTCACAAGGGCGGCGGCGGGCACGCGGATGGCCACAGGCCCGGCGGTCCCCGCCGGACGCGAGATCGACCAGTCGAGCATCGTCAGGTACTCCTCGGCGCAGGTCGGCGCGAGGTAGGTGAGGCCAGGCACGCAGCCGAGCATGGGGACGTCAAAGAAGCCCAGGTGGGTGGCATCGCTCGTGCCGTATACCGAGCAGCCGAACACGAGGACGGTCATCGGCGCGGCGTTGAGCGCCGCGTCGTGCATGAGCTGGTCGAAGGCGCGCTGCAGGAAGGTGCCGTAGACGCCGACGACCGGACGGGCGCCCGCGCAGGCGAGGGACGCCGCATACGTGATCGCGTGCTCTTCGGCGATGCCCACGTCGACGAACTGCGCGCCGGCGGCGGCGCGGCGCTCAGGCCCGAAGCCCATGATGTAGGGCGTCGCGGCGGAGATCGCGACGACACTCGGGTCCGCGGTCATGCGGCGAAGAAGGAAACCGCCCGTGAGCTGCGCGTAGTCGCGCTCCTCCTCGTCGATGGAGTGGGGGGCGGGGCTGCGGCGCTTGACGCCGGTGGCGGCGTTGAAGGGACCGACGTGGTGCCAGCCCTCCGGGTCCGCCTCGGCGGGCGCGTAGCCGCGGCCCTTGACGGTGCGCACATGCAGTACGCAGGGATGGTCGATGCCGCGCAGCTCCTCGAGCGCCCGCTCGAGGGCGAGCACGTCGTGGCCGTCGGCGACGTAGCGGTAGTCGAGGCCGAGCGAGCGGAAGTAGTTGTCGCTCGCCTGGCCGTTCGTCTCGCGCAGGCGGGCGAGGCAGCGGTAGATACCCCCGGCGTCCGGCGCGATGGACCACTCGTTGTCGTTGACGACAAAGATCATGTTGCCGCCCTGCTCGGCGGCCCAGTCGAGGCCCTCGAAGGCGAGCCCGCCGGAGAGCGAGCCGTCGCCGATCACGGCGATCACGTTCTCGTCGCCGCCGCGGAGGTCGCGCGCCTTGGCCAGGCCGCAGGCGAGGCTCGCCGCGGTGGAGGTGTGCCCGACGGCGAAGTGGTCGTGCTCGGACTCGCGCGGGTTCGTGAATCCGCTCACATCCTCGTAGGACTTGGGGTCGAGGAATGCCGCGGCGCGCCCGGTGATGATCTTGTGCGCGTAGCACTGGTGGGACACGTCGAAGACGATCTTGTCCCTCGGGGAGTCGAACACGCGGTGAAGCGCGACGGTCAGCTCGACGACCGCGAGATTGGGGCCGACGTGGCCGCCGACGACGGCGGAGGAGTCGATGATCGCGCGGCGAATCTCTGCGCAAAGGGCGCCCATCGCCTCTTCGGGCAGGGCCTTGACGTCCGCCGGGCCCTTGATCTTCTCCAAGTACACGCGCGCTCCCCCTCTCCCCAGGTCGTGAATCGGCGTCGCGAATAGCTTATCTGAGCCTGAGTAGTATAACGCTCCGATTTCGGTGTGCCGACCGCATACGGCGGGGAGCGGGGGAGCGGCTCCGCAGCATGCGCACAGAAGCGCTCCCGGTGCGTGGGTGGATGCGAGCGCCGGGCTTGTGCAAAGAAGTGCGCGCACCTAACGGGCACCCCGCGCACTTATGTAGGTTGCGTTTTGAACCGTGCGCAGACTTATGATTACATGTGCATATCTACCTGCAAAAACAACGGTCAGAATTATTGAACCTTGTTCAAAAGATACCCTAACCTGCGTAGAAAGGCAACAGCATGAGCGACATCGTCATCCTCGCCGAGACCGGCTCCGACGTCCCCGCCTCCGAGGCCGCCGAGCTCGGCATCGAGCTCGTTCCCATGCACGTCTCCATCGGCCAGAAGACCATCGACGACGGCGACCTCGCGCCCGCCGAGATGCTCGAGGAGTGCCGCCAGCTCGGCGTCCTGCCGCGCACGAGCGGCTGCACTCCGGGCGACTTCGCCAAGGCCCTCGACCGCATCCACGCCGCGCGCCCGGGCGCGCAGATCCTCTACATCGCCTACTCGGCGGTGACGACCTGCACCTACGAGTCCGCGCGCACCGCGGCCGAGGGGCGCGACTACGTGCACATGTTCGACACGCGCCACGTGACCATCGGCCAGGGCTTCGTCGTCACGCAGACTGCGCGCCACCTTGCGCAGAACCCCGATATCTCGGTCGAGGAGCTCCAGGCCTGGTCCGAGGAGCTCGCCGGGCGCATGCGCATGGGCTTCGTCCCCGGCGACCTCGGCTACCTGCGCGCGGGCGGGCGCCTCTCTAACGCGGCGTTCGTGGGCGCCACGCTGCTGCGCATCAAGCCGGTGATCGAGCTCATCGACGGCAAGCTCGTCGCGACCAAGAAGCTCCGCGGCTCCATGGAGAAAGCTGCCATCGGCCTCATGGACCACATGGCCATCCAAGGCGACTACGACCCCGAGCTCATCTACTTCGTGCGCTCCTCCGGCCTGCCGGACTCGATCCAGCGTGCCGCTGAGGCCCACGCGCGCGAGCTCGGCTTCAAGGCCTGGCGCTGGTACGACACCGGCGACGTGATCACGTCCCACTGCGGGCCCGGCTCGTTCGCGGTCGCGTTCCCGGCGGCGAAGTAAGGCATGCGGCTGCGCGGGCGGCAAGAAGGGCGCCCACGGCTGTGCAGACGCCCTTCTTGCCCGGCGATTCCGCCCGCCTTCCGTCGCGCTTGGTGCGATGATGAATACCTGCCCGCTGATTCCCGAGTTAGAAAGAAGGCCCCCTTGGTAAAGGGCATCGGCATCGACCTGGTCGATCTGGCGGAATTCCGCCGCATCTGCGAGGGCTTCGAGGCGTCGTGCGAGCGCCCCTGTGCCTTCGTCGCGCGCACCTTCACGGCTGCCGAGCTCGCCCAGGCGCGCACGCGCCACGACGCCTGCCAGTACCTCGCGGGGCGCTTTGCCGTCAAGGAGGCTGTTTTCAAGGCGGTAGCTCCGCTGACGCGCGGGGGCTTCGACCTGCGCCGCGTCGAGTGCCTCGACGCGGCCTCCGGCCAGCCGCAGGTCGTCATGGACGGCGCCCTGGCCGAGGTCTACGCCGAGGCGAGCGTGAGCTCGGTCCTCGTCTCCGTCACCAACGAGACCGCCTACGTCGAGGCCATCGCCCTCGCCCAATGACGAAAAGGGACAGTCCCTTTTCGTCATTTCCCACAACGGAAGGGGTGGAAAGCCGCTGCCCGTCTCCCTGCCACAAAGAAGCACCCCGCCGACATCAGCCGACGGGGTGCGATGACGAAAAGGGACTGTCCCTTTTCGTCATTCGGGCTTGGAGGGGTTGCGCGGAGCGGGCGCGGCGACGGGGTCGCCGTGGAGGGCCTTCTCGGGCGTGATCGGCAGGCTGCGGACGTAGTTGCCTGTGGCGTGCGCGACGGCGCTCGCGATGGCGGGCGAGGGGGTGTTGATGACGACCTCGCCGATGGACTTCGCGCCGAAGGGGCCCGTGGGCTCGTAGCTCGGCATGAACTCCACGCGCACGTCGGGCACGTCCATGCGCGACGGGATCTTGTACTGCATGAAGGAGTCGGTGCGCATCTTGCCCTTGGCGTCGTAGCTCACGTCCTCGCACATGGCCATGCCGATGCCCTGGACGAGGCCGCCCTCGACCTGGACGCGCGCGAGGTTCGTGTTGATGACGGTGCCGCAGTCGACGACGGCGGCGTAGTCGGTGAGCTCGTACTTGCCGGTCTCCTTGTCGACCTCGATCTCCGCGACGGCGGCGATGAAGGGCGGGGGAGACTGCGGCTGGGTGTTGGAGCCGTGGCCCGAGAGCATGCCCGGGTTGAGGCCGAAGCCGATGGCGCGGTTGGCGAGCTCGGCCACGGTCATGCGCTTCTTGCCGTCGACGGTCTGGACGGCGCCGGAGTCGAACTCGACGTCCTCGGGGTCGATCTCCCACCAGACGGCGGCCTGGCGGCGGATCTTGTCGCGCAGGTCCCGGGCTGCCTTGACCACGGCGCCGCCGGTCGTGTAGGTGCCCGACGAGGCGTAGGCGCCCGTGTCGAAGGGGGAGGTGTCGGTGTCGACGCCCTTGGTGACCACGTGGTCGACGTCGCAGCCGAGGATCTCGGCGGCGATCTGCGCGAGGATGGTGTCGGCGCCGGTGCCCACGTCGGTCGCGCCGATCTTGAGTACGTAGAACCCGTCGTCCTCGAGCGTGATGTCGACGTTGGCGATGTCGACGTTGGAGATTCCGGACCCCTGCATGGTGAGGGCCACGCCGCGGGCGCGGACCTTGTCGCCGAGGTCCTCGACGATCGGGCGGCGGTTCCAGCCGGTGAGGTGCATGACGCGCTTCAGGCACTCGTCCACGCGGCAGCTGCGCAGGGGCTCCTCGCCGAGCTGCCAGAGGGTCTCTCCCTCGGTGACGAGGTTCTTGAGGCGCAGCTCGCAGGGGTCCATGCCGATCTGGTCGGCGAGCTCGTTGACGGCGGACTCGACGGCGAAGCAGCCCTGCGTGGCGCCGTAGCCGCGGAAGGCGCCGCCCGGCATCGTGTTCGTGTACACGACGTCGTAGGAGAACCGGCTCGCGGCGCGGTTGTAGAGCGGCAGCGACTTCGCGCCGACGAGGCCGATGGTCGTGGTGGCGTGGTAGCCGTAGGCGCCGGCGTTGGAGAGCGCATAGAGATCGATGGCGGTGATGGTCCCGTCGCGGCGGGCGCCGAGGCGCACGCGCATCTTCATCTCGTGGCGGGAGTTCGAGCAGCTCATCGTCTCGACGCGGGAATAGATGCACTTGCAGGGGCGGCCCGTCTTCATGGCGGCGAAGGCCGCGTAGACCTCGTTGCAGCCGGTCTGCTTGGCGCCGAAGCCGCCGCCCACGCGGGGCTTGATCACGCGGACCTGGCTTTTGGGGATGCCGAGGGCGATGGCCACCTGGCGGCGGATGTGGAAGGGGACCTGCGTGGACGCCACGACGGTCAGACGCCCGAAGGCGTCGGTGTAGGCGTAGGAGCGCATGGTCTCCATCATGGCCTGCTCGGCGGCCTGGGTGTGGTACTCGCGGTCGATGACGATGTCCGCGGCGGCGAGCTCGGCGTCCACGTCGCCGTGCTCGTGCACGTCGTGGGCGACGAGGTTGCGCTTGGGGTCGCCCGTGCGGTCGGCGCCGTAGGACCAGTCCTTCTCGTCGTGGATGACGGTCGGGTTGTCGAGCGCCTGCTCCATGTCGAGGATGGCGGGGAGCTTCTCGTAGGTGACCTTGACGAGCTTGGCAGCCTTGGCGGCGGCCTCCTCGGTCTCTGCTACGACCATGGCGACCTCGTCGCCGACGTAGCGGACGACGTCGTCGAGGATCCTGGTGTCGTAGGGGGAGCACTCGAGGTAGGACTGGCCGGCGAGCGTGAAGCTGTTGCGCGGGGCGTCCTCGGGGGTGTAGACGGCGACGACGCCGGGGACCGCGAGCGCGCGGGAGGTGTCGATCTTGGTCACGCGGGCGTGGGCCTGGCCGCTGCGCACGAGCTTGACGATGAGCGCGTCGTCGGGCGCTAGGTCGTCGGCGTAGGCAGGCTTGCCGGCAAGAAGCGCGTAGGCGTCCTTCTTTACGACGGGACGGGAAAGCGAGCTGCCGCGGTCTGAGGAGGTGACGCCCTTGCCGGCGGCCTTGACCTGCTTCTCCATGGCGACGGCGGCCTCGGAGCGCTCGGAGAGCCTGCCGCCGGGGTTCTTGTGGCGGCCGAGGAAGCGGCGGATGGCGCGCATCTGGCTCGCATAGCCCGAGCAGCGGCAGAGGTTGCCCGAGAGGAAGCGGCGGATGGTCTCGTCGTCGGCGTCGGGGTGCTTGCGGTCGAGGGCGAGGACGTCCATCTCGAGGCCGGGGGAGCAGAATCCGCACTGCTCGGCGCCCTCCTCGGCCATGCAGCGGGCGAACTCCTCGCGCGCGGGGCCGACGCCCTCGAGCGTGGTCACGGCATGGCCGTCGACGCGCGCCATGAGGACGGAGCACGAGAGCACGGGCTCTTCGTCGAGCCACACGGTGCACAGGCCGCAGTTGCTCGTCTCGCAGCCGCACTTGACGGACTTGATGTGGTGCGCGCGCAGCCATGCAAAGAGGGTCTGGTCGGGCGCGGCGTCCTCGGTGACCTCGCGGCCGTTGAGGGTGAAGGTGAGCTTCATTACTGGATGACCCCCTTGGGCTTGGCGGCCTCGGCGGCCAGGCGGAGCTCGGTCTCGACGTCGAGCTGGTTGGTGGCGGTGAGGATCGCGCGGCGGCTGAGCACCTCGGCGAGCTCGGCGCGGTAGTCGGCGCTCGCGCGGCGGTCGGTGCCGTAGTTGAGGTAACGGGCGCGCTCGCACGCGGCGGCGAGCTCGTCGGGCGTGAAGTCGCGGGGGAGGGCGAGCTCGTCGCCCTCGAGGAACTTGGCCTTCTTTGGCCGGGCGCCGACGGCGAGGTGCCACTCGTCGTCCCACAGCGCGGCACACACGTTGAGGGTCGAGAAGTCCGTTGCGGAGTTGCGCACGCACTGGAAGCTCGCGCGGTAGTCGTGCTTGCGGACGACGATGCGCTCGAGGACGTCGCGCGCCGCGCCGCCGTTGACGAAGTCGGCGAAGCGCATGGTGCCGGCACCGGTGAACTCCACCCAGGTGTCCAGGGGCAGCAGCGCCGTGACGATGTCCGAGAAGCCCATGCGCGCGTAGGCCGAGCCGCCCACGGTGGCGAGGTTGCGGAATTGGGTGCCGATGATGTCGTGCACGCCGTCGGTAAAGACGTTGCGCGTCATGCGGGCGAAGGCCTCGTGGTTCTCGAGCTGGCCGAGCGTGACCATCGCGCCGATGACGAAGGCGTCGTCGGTCTCCTCGATCCGGTCCAGGCCGCAGCCCGAGAGGTCGATGCCGATGGGGATCGTCCGGTCCGAGAGGCGAAGCCACATCATGCCGCCGATGACGGTGGCGAGCCGGTTCTCCTGCAGGAGGTCGTAGGCCTCCTTTGTGCTTGCGGGGCGAGCGTATTGCTCGAATTTGAGCACGGGTCCTCCTCGGTCGCGCTTCTTGTCATGCAAAGAACAAATTTTACAACAGCTCAGAGGCCCAATTTAATATCCCCACACGTGCTGCGTTGTGTTTTCGAAGCTATATCGCCCCTATCCAGCGTTGGTGGGTTACGGGGAGGTTACGCGTTACGCGGGGATTTCTCGCGTATATCGGTTTACCTGCACTGATGTGACGAATGTTGCCTAGCGCAACTATCGTGTTTCGCCGTTTGCCGCCAAATCCAGACCGCTCGCCGCCCTCGCGTATAACCGCAAGCGAACGCACCGAACAACGACGAAAGGAAGGTCTGGATGACGAATCGTCAGGCAAATCTGAGCCGGCGCTCGTTCGTGGGGCTCATGGGCCTCGCTGCCTCCGCGTCCACAGCCTCCGCCCTTGCCGGCTGCAGCGGCAGCGCCGTCGCGACCGTCGCCGCGGGCGCGCAGGGCGCCGAGCCCGTCTCCGCCGCGTCCTCCGCCGACGGCGCGGACGGCGTCTTCGGCGACACGATCAAGGTCGGCATCCTCCACTCGCTCTCGGGCACGATGGCGATCTCGGAGACCTCCGTCCGCGACGCCGAGGTCCTCGCCATCGACGAGATCAACGCTGCCGGCGGCGTCCTGGGCAAGAAGCTCGTCCCGGTCGTCGAGGACGGCGCCTCGAGCAACGCCACCTTCTCGGAGAAGGCCACGAAGCTCCTCGACTCCGACGGCGTCGCCTGCGTCTTCGGCTGCTGGACCTCGGCCTCGCGCAAGGCGGTCCTGCCCGTCTTCGAGTCCAAGAACGGCCTGCTCTGGTACCCCGTCCAGTACGAGGGCATGGAGTCGTCGAGGAACATCTTCTACGTCGGCGCCGCGCCCAATCAGCAGATCGTCCCGGCCGTCGACTACCTCGCGCAGAACTACGGCCCGCGCATCTTCCTCATGGGCTCCGACTACGTGTTTCCCCGCACGGCGAACTCCGTCATCAAGGCGCAGGCCGCGGCCAAGGGCTACAACATCGTCGGCGAGACCTACACCCCGATGGGTCACACCGACTACGCGACCATCATCAACAAGATCCGCGCCGCCAAGCCCGACTTCGTCTTCAACACGCTGAACGGCGACTCCAACGTGAGCTTCTTCAAGCAGCTCAAGGACTCCGGCATCACCTGCGACGACGTGATGACCTGCTCGGTCTCCATCGCCGAGGAAGAAGTCAAGGGCATCGGCGCCTCCTACGTCGAGGGCCACCTCGTGAGCTGGAACTACTACGAGTCCACCGACACCCCCGAAAACCGGAGGTTCGTGGCCGCCTACAAGGCCGCCTACGGCGACTCGCGCGTGACCGACGACCCCATCGAGGCCGGCTACGACGCGGTCTACCTCTGGAAGGCCGCCGTCGAGGCCGCCGGCTCCACGAACGTCGACGCCGTGCGCGCCGCGGCGGGCGGAATCACCTTCGACGCCCCGGAGGGCACGATGACCATCGACGGCGAGAACCAGCACATGTACAAGCCCGTCCGCATCGGGCGCATCAACGCCGACGGCCTCATCGACGAGGTCTGGTCGACGGGCGACTCCGTCAAGCCCGACCCCTACCTCAAGGGCTACGACTGGGCGGCGGGCCTGAGCAAGAAGGAGGCGTGACGTGGAAACAGTGATCATGCAGGTGTTCAACGGCATCAGCCTGAGCTCCATCCTGCTTTTGGCCGCCATCGGCCTGGCCATCACCTTCGGCCTCATGGGCGTCATCAACATGGCGCACGGCGAGTTCATCATGATCGGCGCCTACACGGCCTACGTGGTGCAGAACGCCTTCCGCGACCTCGCGCCCGCCGCCCTCGGCGCCTACGTGCCCGTGGCCATCGTCGCGTCCTTCGTCGTCGCGGCGGCGCTCGGCCTCGTCCTCGAGAAGCTCGTCATCTGCCGCCTCTACGGGCGCACCGAGGACTCGCTGCTCGTGACCTGGGGCGTGAGCCTCATCTTGCAGCAGGCCGCGCGCAACATCTTCGGCTCCGCCAACGTCGGCGTCGAGGTCCCGGCCTACATGCAGGGGTCGCTGCGCATCGGCGACGTCTACCTGCCCTACACGCGCATCTGGATCCTCGTGATCGCGCTTCTGGCACTTCTTGCCGTCTATGTCCTGATGTTCCGCACGCGCTGGGGCCGCAACATCCGCGCCGTCATGCAGAACCGCCAGATGGCCTCCTCGCTCGGCGTGAACACCCGCGCGGTCGACGGCGCGACCTTCGCCTTCGGCTGCGGGCTGGCGGGCCTCGCCGGCTGCACCCTCACCTGGATCGGCCTCATCGGCGCGACGCTCGGCCAGAACTACATCGTCAACGCATTCATGACCGTCGTCGTGGGCGGCGTGGGGTCGATCTTCGGCAGCGTCTTCGGCGCGGCGTTCATCGGCATCGGCCAGTCGGCCTTCGAGTTCTTCACCGACGCCTCGCTCGGCCAGGTGCTCATCTTCGCCTGCATCATCGTGCTGCTCCAGTTCAAGCCCAAGGGTCTCTTCGAGACCAGGAACCGCTCGCTCGAGGACTAAGGGGACGCAATGACCGAGAAGAAATCAAAGAAGTGGGTCGTGGCGGCGGTCGTCTTTATCGTGCTCGCCGTCCTGCCCCTCATGCTCCCGCTCTTCCGCGTGAGCCTCATCGGAAAGTACATGTGCTTCGCCATCGTGGCGCTCGGCCTCGACATGATCTGGGGCTACACCGGCATCATGAGCCTGGGCCACGGCGTCTACTTCGGCCTCGGCGCCTACGCTATGGCGATGTACCTCAAGCTCGAGGCTTCCGGCGGCGGGCTTCCCGACTTCATGACCTGGAGCGGGTTCGACGCGCTGCCCTTCTGGTGGGTGCCCTTCGGCAACGCCGGCTTCGCCTTCGCGATGATCGTCGTCGTGCCCGTCGTGGTCGCCGTCGTCATCGGGCTCCTCACCTTCCTCAACCGCATCCGCGGCGTGTACTTCACCATCCTCTCGCAGGCGCTCGCCATGATCCTCTCGGTGCTGCTCATCGGCTGCCAGCAGTACACCGGCGGCTCCAACGGCCTCACCGACTTCGACACGCTGCTGGGCCTGCCGCTCGACGCGCCCGCGACCAAGCTCGCCCTCTACTACGTGACCCTCGCCGTGCTCGTCGCGCTCTTTGCCCTGTGCTCGGTCCTCGTCGGCCGCCGCGTGGGAAAGATCCTCATCGCCATCCGCGACTCCGAGAACCGCGTGCGCTTCACGGGCTACAACACCGCGCTGTTCAAGGTGTTCGTCTACGCGCTCTCCGCCGCCATCGCCGGCATCGCGGGCGCCCTGTACGTGAGCCAGGTCGGCATCATCACGCCCTCCGACGTCGCCGTGAGCCCCTCGATCGAGATGATCATCTGGGTCGCCATCGGCGGCAAGGGCACGCTCGCCGGACCCGTCCTCGGCGCGCTTCTGGTCAACGGGGTCAAGACCTTCGCCTCCGAGGGCTTCCCCGACCTGTGGAGCTACGGCCTCGGCCTCGTCTGCGTGCTCGTGATCCTCTTCCTCCCCGGCGGCCTGATGTCGATCAAGGACGTCCCGGCGCGCCTCCGCGCCTGGAGATCCCGCCGTGCCGGCGCCGAGAACATACCCGAGCTCGAACAGGAAGGAGGCCGGGCGTAATGGCACTCTTCAGCACCGCGCTCGCCGCCCCCGCGGCGGCCGCGAAGGACCCCGCGCTTCTGTCCATCGAGGACGTGAGCATCAGCTTCGGCGACTTCAAGGCGATCAAGGACGTCTCCACCTCCGTGGGCCAAAACGAGATCCGCTTCTTCATCGGCCCCAACGGCGCCGGAAAGACGACCATGCTCGACGCCATCTGCGGCAAGAACAAGGTCTCCGGCGGCCACATCCTCTACAAGGGCAAGTACGACCTGACCCGCATGCGCGAGTACAAGATCGCGAACCTCGGCATCGGCCGCAAGTTCCAGGCCCCCTCGGTCTTCAACGGCATCACGATCCTCGAGAACATGGAGCTCGCCGCCGCCGGCAAGCACACCCTGTACTCGACGACCTTCAAGAAGCTCTCGGCCGACACCGAGGACCACATCCGCTACGTCCTCGACTTCATCGGCCTCGACGCAAAGAAGTTCGACTACCCGACGCGCCTTTCCCACGGCGAGAAGCAATGGCTCGAGATCGGCATGCTGCTCGCCGAGCGCCCCGACCTGCTGCTGCTCGACGAGCCCGTGGCCGGCATGAGCCGCCGCGAGACCGAGCACACCGCCGAGCTGCTCCAGAAGGTCAAGGAGGAGTGCTCCGTCATCGTGGTCGAGCACGACATGCAGTTCGCCCGCGACGTGTCCGATAAGGTCACGGTCTTCCACGAGGGGCGGATCCTCGACGAGGGCACGATGGACGAGGTGTCCAAGAACCAGCAGGTCATCGATGTGTACCTGGGACGAGGAGGCGAGGCTTAGGATGACGGACGAGAAACCCACCCTCGAGGTCAGCGGCCTTTGGGCCGGATACGGCGAGGGCATGGTGCTGCAGGGCGTCGACCTCGCGGCGGCGCGCGGGCGCGTGACCTGCCTCGTGGGGCGCAACGGCGCGGGCAAGACGACGACGCTCAAGACCGTGATGGGCCTTCTGCCCGCGGCGCGGGGACGGGTGCTCGTCGAGGACGCCGACGTCACGGCGCTGCCGCCCTACGAGCGCGCACACGCCGGCATCGGCTACGTGCCGCAGGGGCGCGAGATCTTCCCGCAGCTCACGGTGCGCGAGAACCTGCAGCTCGGTCTCGAGGCGCGCGGCGGCAAGGGGCAGATCGACGAGTCGATCTTCGAGACGTTCCCCATCCTGCGCGAGTTCCTCGACCGGCGCGGCGGCGACCTTTCCGGCGGGCAGCAGCAACAACTCGCCATCGCCCGTGCGCTCATGGGCAAGCCGAAGGTCCTTGTGCTCGACGAGCCCACCGAGGGCATCCAGCCCAACGTCATCGACGAGATCGGCGACGTGCTGCGCCGGATCTCGAAGGACATCGCGGTGCTCATCGTCGAGCAGTACCTCGAGTTCGTCCTCGGCATCGCAGACGAGTGCTACGTCCTCGAGAAGGGCCGCGTCATCATGAGCGGCGCGCCCGCCGAGCTCGATCAAGAGAGGCTCCAGCAGACGATGTCGCTGTAGGGCCTGCGTGCCGCGCCCTTCTTGCCGGCCCCAATTGTTACGCGATGTTTCGCGGTGTTACGCGCTCGGTCCCGGGGCGTAAAGGGTCTCTTTCTTGTCCCGCGACGGCCGTAGGATACAGGCGAGTGAAACCCGTGGAAAGGACGACGATGCGACTAAACGATAAGGACCAGGAGAAGCTCATGCTCCACCTGGCCGGCCAGCTCGCGCACGAGCGCCGCGACCGGGGCCTCAAGCTCAACTACCCCGAGGCGGTCGCCCTCATCAGCTCCGATTTGCTCGAGCTCGCCCGCGACGGGCACGACGTCAGCGAGCTCATGAGCATGGGCCGCCAGATCCTCACGGCCGACGACGTCATGGACGGCGTGCCCGCCATGGTCAAGGAGGTGCAGGTCGAGGCCACGTTCCCCGACGGCACCAAGCTCGTCACCGTCCACGACCCCATCCAGTAGGAGGCGCCCCGTGATTCCAGGAGAAGTCATCTGCGCCGATGGCGACATCGAGCTCAACGCCGAGCGCAAGACCATCGAGCTTTCCGTGACCAACCTCGGCGACCGGCCCGTTCAGGTCGGCAGCCACTTCCACTTCTTTGAGGTCAACCGCTGCCTCAGCTTCGACCGCGCGGCGGCGTTCGGCTATCGCCTCGACGTGCCCTCGGGCAACTCCGTGCGCTTCGAGCCGGGGGAGGAGAAGGTCGTGCGCTTGGTCGAGCTCGGCGGCGCGCGCACCGTCTACGGCCTGAACGACCTCACGCGCTCCGAGGCCGTGGCGCGCAACGAGGCCGCGAGCCTCGAGCGCGCGCATCGCCGCGGGTTCGACAAGTACGTTGAGGGCGTGGCCTGCGGATTCGCGCCCGGTTGGGACGCGGGCGTCGAGGGCCTGAGGGGGGATGAGTAGCGTGTCTTTGCAGATCAGCAGGCAGAAGTACGCGGCCATGTACGGCCCGACGACGGGCGACAAGGTCCGCCTCGCCGACACGAGCCTCGTGATCGAGGTCGAGCGCGACCTCACGACCTACGGCGACGAGGCCAAGTTCGGCGGCGGCAAGACCCTGCGCGACGGCATGGGCCAAAACGTCAAGGGCACGAGCGCCGACGGCGTGCTCGACCTCGTCATCACCAACGCGCTCATCCTCGACTACACCGGCATCTACAAGGCCGACATCGGCATCAAGGGCGGCTACATCGTGGGGATCGGCCATGCAGGCAACCCCGACACGATGGACAACGTGACGCCCGGGATGGTCGTCGGCGCGGGCACCGAGGCGCTCGCGGGCGAGGGCCTCATCGTGACCGCCGGCGGCATCGACACCCATATCCACTTCATCTGCCCGCAGCAGATCGACTGCGCGCTCTACTCCGGCGTGACCACCATGATCGGCGGCGGCACGGGCCCCGCCGACGGCACGAACGCCGTGACCTCGACGCCCGGCCCCTGGAACATCCACATGATGCTCAAGGCCGCCGAGGACTACCCCATGAACCTCGGCTTCACCGGCAAGGGCAACTGCTCCGACGAGCGGCCGCTCGCCGAGCAGGTCGAGGCCGGCGCGCTCGGCCTCAAGGTCCACGAGGACTGGGGCGCGACGCCGGCGGCCATCAACCACGCGCTCAACGTGGCCGATGCCTATGACGTGCAGGTTTCCCTGCACACGGACACGCTCAACGAGGCCGGCTGCGTGGAGGACACCATCGCCGCCATCGGCGGGCGCGCTATCCACACCTACCACACCGAGGGCGCCGGCGGTGGGCACGCGCCCGACATCATCCGCGCGGCGGCCGAGCCGAACATCCTGCCCAGCTCGACGAACCCGACGATGCCCTTCACGGTGAACACCCTCGACGAGCACATGGACATGCTCATGGTCTGCCACCACCTGGACAAGTCCATCCCCGAGGACGTCGCCTTCGCCGACTCGCGCATCCGCCCCGAGACCATCGCTGCCGAGGACGTCCTGCAGGACATGGGGGTCTTTAGCATGATGAGCTCGGACTCCCAGGCCATGGGCCGCGTGGGCGAGGTCATCACCCGCACCTGGCAGACCGCGTCAAAGATGCGCGACCAGCGCGGGCCCCTGCCCGAGGACGAGGGACACGGCAACGACAACTTCCGCGCGCGCCGCTACGTGGCCAAGTACACGATCAACCCGGCTGTCGCGCACGGCATCTCGGACTACGTGGGTTCCGTCGAGGTGGGCAAGTTCGCCGACCTCGTGCTGTGGAACCCGGCCTTCTTCGGGAGCCGCCCGGACATCATCGTCAAGGGCGGCATGATCGTCGCGTCAAAGATGGGCGACGCCAACGCCTCGATCCCCACGACCGAGCCGGTCACCTACCGCCACATGTTCGCCGCCGACGGCCTCGCGCGCGCCACGAGCTGCCTCACCTTCGTGAGCCAGGCCGCCCTCGACCTCGAGGTCCCCAAGCAGCTGGGGCTCCAGAAGCGCTGCGTCGCGGTCCACAACTGCCGCAACATCGGCAAGAAGGACATGCGCCTGAATGACGCCACGCCCTCGATCGAGGTCGACCCCGAGACCTACAAGGTGACGGTCGACGGAGAGATCGCCACCTGCGAGCCCGCCCGGAAGCTGCCGCTCACGCAGCTCTATAACCTGTTTTAGGAGGACGCCGAT
>NZ_DAWEMK010000016.1:18663-27382 GCF_052362415.1 Paratractidigestivibacter sp.
CTCTGTTGCGAGGTTTTGGGCAACCTGGGCGATCACGGGTTCGCCGCTGGCCTGGGGGATTTCGATGTCGACCACGTCGACATCGACTGGCACGAGGCGTTCAAGAAGCTGCACAGAAAGACGAGCGAGCAGGGCCGCGAGGTCGGCATCCGCCTGGGCGACTGGGTGCTCTCGCGCGGGCTCTCCGATGGCGACGTGCTCGGGGTCGTGGAGGGCGAGGGCGGCTGCGGCGCAGACGGCCGCGCCGCGGTCGCAGGCGCCGGAGCAGGCGGTAAGAAGACCGTCGTCGCGGTGCGCCTCTTGCCAACGAAGTGCCTGGTCGTCGACGTCGCCGAGGACCATCCCTTCATGCTCGCCAAGGTCGGCTGGGAGGTGGGCAACACCCACACGCCGCTCTTTTACGGCGAGGGCGCCTACCAGGTGCTCTGCGAGTACTCCGAGCCGCTCGAGCGGCTGCTCTCCGGCGCGCACGCCGTCGAGCTGACCGTCGCCGAGCGCGTGCTCGACCCGGCGCGGCGCGTCTCGGCGAGCGGGCACCACCACCCGCACGGCGAGGGGCACCACCACGGCGAGGGCGGGCACGGCCACGACCATGGCAGCGAGGCCGGGGCCGCCGCTCTCTCGCACGGCCGCTGCCACGATCACGACCACGGCCCTTCTTCCCATGGCTGCTGCCACGGGCACGACCACCATGGCGAGTGAGGCCGCCGCGCGCGAGCTCATGCTCATGCAGGTGTGCGACTCGGTGTTCCCCATCGGTGCCTACTCGCACTCCTTCGGGCTGGAGACCTACATCCAGCTGGGCATCGTCCGCGACGAGGAGACGGCGCGCGAGTACGTGGGCCAGCAGATCCGCTACCCGCTGACCTACACCGAGCTGCTCGGCATGAGACTGGCGCACGAGGCGGCTGCCGCGGGCGACTGGGCGCGCGTCGCCGACCTCGAGGCAGTGATGGCGGCGGCTAAGGTCCCGGACGAGACCCGGACCGCCTCGTGCAGGATGGCGGCCCGCTTCTGCAAGACGGCCGAGGGCTTCTTGGCGGGGGAGGCGGCGACGGCGTTCGCCGCGTACTCCGGGAGCACGGCCGCCGAGCGCGGGCGGCACATGGTCAACGCGGCCTACGGCGTCTGGGCGGCGCTCGCGGGGATCGGGCTTTGCGAGCTGCTGCGCCGCTACCTGTACGCGCAGGTGTCCGCCATGGTCGTGAACTGCGTGAAGACGGTCCCCCTGAGCCAGACCGCGGGGCAGGAGATCCTCTTTGCCTCGGCGCCGCTCCAGGTCGAGGCGGTCGAGCGCGCGCTTTCCGCCGACGAGGGGATGCTCGGGCTCTCGATGCCCGGGTTCGACACCCGCTGCATCGAGCACGAGACGCTGTACTCGCGTCTGTACATGAGCTGACGCGGGCAGGCCGCGGCTGGATGGCCCTGCGCGGGCCCGCAGCCTGCCAGCGAGTAAGGAGAAGTTCCATGTCCTATGTACGCATCGGAGTCGCCGGGCCCGTGGGCTCCGGCAAGACCGCCCTCATCGAGGCCTTGACCCGCAAGATGGCGGGTGAGTACTCCATGGGCGTCGTCACGAACGACATCTACACCAAGGAGGACGCCGAGTTCCTCACCGCCAACTCGGTGCTGCCGGCCGACCGCATCGTCGGCGTCGAGACGGGCGGCTGCCCTCACACCGCCATCCGCGAGGACGCGAGCATGAACCTCGAGGCCGTCGAGGCCATGGTCGAGGCACACCCCGACATCCAGATCATGTTCGTGGAGTCCGGCGGCGACAACCTCTCGGCGACCTTCTCGCCGGAGCTCGCCGACGCGACGATCTTCGTCATCGACGTGTCCGAGGGCGACAAGATCCCGCGCAAGGGCGGCCCGGGCATCATGCGCTCCGACCTGCTTGTGATCAACAAGATCGACCTCGCACCCCACGTCGGCGCCTCGCTCGAGGTCATGGACCGCGACTCCCGGCGCATGCGCGGCGAGCGGCCGTTCGTCTTCACCGACATCCGCGACGACGACGGGGTCGACGAGGTCGTCGCGTGGATAAAGAAGAACGTGCTTCTCGAGGACCTGGCGTGAGCGAGGTCGCGGGCGCCGTGGCCGGGGTGGCGTCGGGCGACGGCGCGGGCACGGTCGGCGTGACGGCGGGCGCGGCGGGCGCCAGCGCGGCGGGCCCCAGCGCGGGCAATAAGTTCGGCCGCGTCTCTGAGCTGCGGCTCGTTGCCTGCGAGCGCGGCGGGCGCACGGTCCTTACCGAGGCCGCGGCGACGATGCCGTTCAAGGTCATGCATCCCTTCGAGGTACCCGCGGCGAGCCTGTGCGGCGCGGCCGGCGTGCCCGGCCTCGCGCAGAAGGCCGCCGAGGTCATGGTCATGTCCGCGTCCGCGGGCATCATGGCCGGCGACGCGCAGTCCATCGACGTGCGCGTCGGCGTGGGCGCGGCGCTTCGCGTGACCAACCAGGCCTTCGAGAAGATCCACCGCATGGAGGCGGGCAAGAGCGCTTCTCGCTCGACCCGTCTGGCCGTCGCGGAGGGCGCCTACCTCGATTACGCCCCGCAGCCGATGATCCCCTTCGCGGACTCCGAGTACGCGGCGGACTGCGTGGCCGAGCTCGAGGGGCCGGGGGCGCGGCTCGTGTTCGAGGAGGTGCTCTCGTGCGGGCGCGTCGCGCGCGGCGAGAGGTTCGGGTACCGCTCGTTCAAGAACCGCGTCCGCGTGAACGTCGCGGGCCGTCCGGTCTACCTGGACAACGTCGTGTACGACCCGGCGACCATGCCGATGGAGGGGATGGGGCTCTACGAGGGCTTCTCTCACCTGGGGAACCTCGTGCTCGTCAACTGCGAGGTGGGGGAGGGCGCCTTCACGCGCGCCCGCGACTACCTGCGCGACGAGACGGGCGTCATCGGCGCCGCGGCGGGCTCGCCCGTGGGCGCCGCCGAGGGCAGCGAGGCCATCAGCGGCGGCATCACGCGCCTCGCGTCGGGCGACGTCTGCGTCTGCCTCCTCGGCCACCGCGCCCAGCGCGTCTCCGACGTTCTCTCGCGCGTGCGTGCCCTCCTCGCCAACGCTGGGTGACAGTCATTGGGTACAAGTGCACTTAGCAGGCCCGAAGGCCTCTGCACACATCGAGGCGCCCATGAACAGAATCCAGCAGCTCGCGTTCCGCACAAAGAAGTTCCTTCACCGCGCGTTCAACATCCGCGAGGGCCGCGCGCCCTACCGCGTGATCCATCGGCGCTTCGTCAACGGGGCGCGGCTCACCGGGACGCACCTGTGCATCCTCATCGTCGCCATGCTCATCGCCTGCATCGGGCTCGACACGGACTCCGACATCGCCATCGTCGGCGCCATGCTCATCTGCCCGCTCATGGGGTCGGTGCTCGCGATCTCGTACGGCGTCGCCACGCTCGACCGCGGCATCACGGCCGAGGCCATCGCGGGGCTCGCGCTCCAGATGGCGTTTTGCCTGGTGACGTCCACGATTTACTTCAAGATCTCGCCCATCGCGTCCACGACCCCGGCGCTCGTGGACAATTCAACTCCGACGGTCTGGGACCTCGCGCTCGCGCTCGCGGGCGGCTTCGCGGGAGGTCTCGGGATGTCGCGCGAGCAAGAGCCCGCGACGCTGATCTCGGGCGTCGCGGTGGCGACCGCGCTCATGCCGCCGCTGTGCGCCGCCGGCTACGGCATCGCCGCGGGGAGCCTCTCACTGTTCCTCTCGGCGCTCTACGAGTTCGGGATCAACGTTGTGTTCATCGCGCTGGCGACGGAGGCGGTACTGCTCCTGCTGCGCGTGCCGCTCAAGCGCGACCTCGACGGCGACGGCGTCGAGACCAGGGAAGAAGCCGCGATTGCGAGCGAGCTCTCCCGCAAGGTCCGCCGGCGCGTGGTGCTGGGAACAATCGTCTTCGCCATCCCGTGCGTGCTGCTCACGGCCGGCTCCATCGACACGGCGGCGGGCGGGGTCGAGGATGGCTACGGCGTCGCCGAGACGACGCGCGAGCTCGCCGCTGCCCTGCCCGGCTTCGAGCGGTACTCGGTCGACGTCGAGGTCTCCGCGGACGGCGCGACGGGGGATGGCGCAGCTTCTGACGGCGCGGCAAGAGGGGCCGCGACGCGCCAGGTCGTTGCCCGCGTGACCTGCAAAAACGAGCTTGACGACCGCTCGAGGCAAACGGCCGAGAACCTCATCCGCTTGAACGTCCCCGGCCTCGACCGCGTCGACTTCATCGTCGGCAAGTAGCTTCGTCGCCGGGAGGCCGCCTTGCCCCGGCGCGCAGTTCTGCTGACAAGTAGCTTTGTCGCCGGCAAACAGCGTTGCCTCGGTTCGCGGTTCTGTCGGCATGCAGCTTCGCCACTGGCAAGCCGCCTCTTCTCGACGTGCGGTTTCCCGAAGCCCCCCAATCGCTCACAGACCGCTCGCGAGGAATGCTACACTGGCCCCAACATTCGCAAGAAGCATCAAGGGGATGTCTTTTTGGTCATTGTTCTTTAGGGAACGGCTAACCGCATAGCTCGACGTGGCCGCACGCGCGGCAAGCCCTTGTGCGCCGATTTTATGCCCATAATCGCCGTTCCTCCTGATTTCTTTGTATCAAACCCTAAATCAGGAAGAGAAGAACAGCACAATGACAAACGCTGATTCCTACCCTAGCGTCAACCTTGGATATGGCTCTTGTCCGAGTTCCAGCCCCACCCGCTTCCCCAAAACCGCGACCTTCCCCGTCTCCCTCGTCCGCGAGAAGATTATGGGTCCCAACCCGCTCAAGCTCTGCGAAGAGCTGCTAACCGGCTCCGACCTGCCCCATGGCAGCCGCGTCTGCGACCTAGGCAGTGGAACCGGGATTACGAGCGCGCTTCTTGCCCGCGAGTACGGCCTCGACGTGTACGCCGTCGACCTGTGGAGTGACCCTGCCGAGAACCGCGCGTTCTTCGATTCGCTCGGAATCCCCGTGTCTTCGATCCATCCCGTGAAGGCCGACGCCTCCCGCGGGCTGCCTTTTTGCGCGGGGTTCTTCGATGCCGTGGTGAGCATCGACTCGTACAACTATTACGGGCGCGACTCGCGCTACCTCGACGAGCGCCTCTTGCCGTACGTGCGGACGGGCGGCGAGCTCCACCTCAGCATCCCCGGTATGGTGCATGACTGCCACGATGACCTGCCGTCGTGCTTGCTGGCCTCGTGGACGCCCGAACAGCTCGAGTACATGCACGACATGGCGTGGTGGAAACGTATGCTTGGACAATCCCGCGGCGTGCGCATCGTCGACATGCGCGAGATGACCTGCACGCGCGAGACGTGGACAGATTGGATCGCCTGCGACAACGAGTACGCCGTCGGCGACCGCGCCGCCGTCGCGGCGGGCGCGCTGGATTACCTCAACACCATCGCGATCACGCTGCAGAAGTTGTAGCAGGGCTTCGGCAGCGAGGGTTGCTCGCGGGCCGTCTCGCCCCGGCGAGTCGCGTCGATGCCCGGCGCCCGGCGCGAAGTCACTTTTTCGATCCTGACGCCGTGGATGCGTCGAACACCCACGCTTGGCCCTCTTAGGGCACTTCTGTAGAAGTACCCTAAGAGGGCCTTCAGGGGACCTTCTTTCCAGTGACCTGCGGTTTTGTCGGTCAGCAGATAGTTAGGGTACTTCTGTAGAAGTACCCTAGAGAGGCTTTTGGGGGTCTTTCCAACTCACGACCTGCGGTTTTGTCGATGATTAAAAAGCTAGGGGACTTCCCCGGAAGTACCCTAGGCATGCGCCCCGGAACTGTTCTCGGCGGCTTCGGCGGAGCGGGCGCCCTCCCCGCCGTCAAAGCCGAATCGCGTCCCCGCCGCCTCCGTGGTCAATCGCCAGATTGGAATGAGCCATAGGTAGAAGGCGGCGCACCAGCACGCTGCCGGCGCACCGCACATCGAGACGACCGCGCCGCCCGCGATCGACCACGGCACCAGCGGCGCCACCACCACGGCGGCGTCCTCGATGTCGATCGCGAGGTCGCGCGCCCCCGCCTCGGCATGCCCGCAGAGCTGGCTCGTGAGCATGATGCCGAGCGTCTGGTTGCAGGCCACCATGCTCGCCGGGACCGACACAGCGAGCACGGCGGCGTACGGCGACACCCTGCGCGCGAGCCCCTCGACGAGCCCGCGCACGCCGTCGAGCAGGCCGGTCCCGTCGAACAGCCCCGAGAAGCTCGACGAGAGGCATACCACCAGCGAGACGTTGACCATCGAGACGACTCCGCCGCCCGACATCAGCTCGGCGACGGTGGGGTCGGCGGGGGTAAAGCCGAGCACGCACACGAAGGCGATCTGGCCCGCGGACATTCTGCGCGCGGCCGCGCACACGAGCGCGGCGAGCGCGATGCTCACGCCCATCGTCGCGGCCGTCCCGAACGAGGTCCCGATCAAAAACGACATCAGCGAGCACATGCAGAAGACCGCGAGAGGGGCGACGGCGGGCCGCACAAGGGGAGCCGCCAGCACCACGACCTCGGAGACGGTCCCGCACGCGCGCCACAGTGCCGTGAGCGCGCCGATGAGCACGAACGACTCGAGCACGCCGCGAGCAGACGCGACCCCGCGGGCGCACATGCAGGCGAGCTCCCTTAGGCGGCAGCCTCTCCATAGCCCGTAGCCGATGAACAGCGCGAGGCCCGCGACCAGCGCCGCGACGATCGGCACACCCGTGAACACGCAAACCATCAGCTCGGCGCAGAACACGCCGAGCACCGCCGACTCCACCATCGAGGCCCTTCCGCTATCGACCCGGTGCTTCTTTTCGGCACACTATGGGCCGCGGCCGTCGCGTGCTCGCCCTTTCTCCCGGAGATTTGACGCGACCGCAACCTGTCCTGCGGCCTTCGCCCGCGTTCACGGCCCGCGTTCACGGCTCGCGGCTCGCGACCGCGGGCAGACGTGACCCCCGCGAAAAGACGGGATCGCTTTCTCCTGGTAGAGCCTCTTTATGTTCGCAGCCTGCGTTTTGTCTTTTTGAAGTGCGACCCTCATCCTCGGGAGGAGATGCGCGCCGTCCGTCGGTTCGCGAGCTCGGAGAGCGCGACCATGAGAGCGAGCACGGCGACGTAGAGCCACGGCAGCGCCCCAGCCGCTCCGGCGCCCGCGACGAGCGCGCATACCGGCGGGAAGAAGGTCGACCCTACGTATGCGCAGGCCATCTGGAGACTGACCATGCCTTGCGACGCCGCCTCGCCGAAGCGCGACGGCGTGAGCGCGACGATGCTCGGGTAGATCGGCGCGCAGCCCAGGCCCACGAGCGCAATCGCGGCCGAGAGCGCCGCAGCGTCGTTTTTGCATGTGACGAGAAGCACCAGCCCACAAGCGATGACGACCTGCCCGGCGCGGATCATGTTCCGTCCCGCGACGCGGTTTGCGACGACGCCCGAGACGAAGCGCCCGAAGGTGATGCCCAGGTAGAACAGCGCGACCATTGACGCGGCCTGCGCCTCGCCGATGCCGCGGGCGAGCACGAGGTGGCTCGCGATCCACAGGCCCATGCTCGACTCCAGCGCGGAGTAGCACCCGAACGAGCCGATGACGGCGGCGGCGCCCGGAAGGCGCAGGAGCTCGGGGTAGGAGAGGGGCTTGGCGGCCGAGCCGCCCTGGCCCTCGCCGCCCTCGTGGCTCGTGCCCAGGTTGTCGCCGTTGCTGCTGGAGCCGCAGGTCTTGTCCGCGCAGCCCGAGCCCGAGTCCGCCGCGTCGCCGTTCGCGCGGCTCGCGCCTGCCGCATCGTTTACGCATCCCTCGTTGCCTGCGTCCGCGCCCGCCGCGTCACTGCTTTCGGCCATCTTCGCGCCGTCCGCGACCGCCGCGCCGTCCCTGTCCGCGCCGGTCCTTCTCCACAGCGGCAGCGACGCCACGAGCGCCGCCGTGATCGCCGCCTGCGCGGCGCCGATGACGAGATACCCGCCGTGCCAGCTGAGCGGCCCCGCGAGGGCCCAGCCCATGGCCACGGGCCCGACGCTCGTGCCGATGCCCCAGCAGCAGTGCATCCAGCTCATGTGCCGCGGACCGTAATGGATAGCGACGTAGTTGTTCAGCGCTGAGTCGACGGCGCCCGCGCCGAGCCCGTAGGGGAGGGTGAGGAGCACGAGCTGCCAGAACTCCCTGCAGGCCGAGAAGCCCAGGATCGCCGCTGCGGTCAAGCCCACGGACGCCGCGACGAGCCTGCCCGTGCCCCAGCGCCGCACGAGCTTTGCCGTGGCCAGGCTCGAGACGATGGTGCACGCGCTGATGAGCATGCTGAGCGCGCTCTGTGCCGCCACGGGCGCCCCGAGCTCGGGGTACATCACGGGCCAGGCGGACCCGAGCAGCGAGTCCGGCAGCCCGAGCGAGACGAACGTGAGGTAGATCACGGGAAGAAGAAGCGAGGTCAAGGGGCACCTTTTTCGAGTCCGGGTCGCGGCGAGGCCGCAATAGTATCAAAGCCACCCAATGGTAGCGGAGGCGGCGCCGCGACGGGCGGCGTCCTTCTTGCCGCGCTTCTCGCCAAAAGCACGGAGCGTCGGAATCCCTGTGCCGGAATCCCCGACCGTCGGTAATCCTGCACCGGAATCCCCGACCGTCGGTAACGCCCTCACGGGAATCCGGGAGTGTCTGTACCGACGCTCCCGGATTCCCGTGCAAAGAAGGGCACTTCTCACCAGGAACCGGTACCGTCGGTAACGGTCGCGCGGAATTCCCGGACCGTCGGTACCGACGGTCC
>NZ_DAWEMK010000017.1:0-5099 GCF_052362415.1 Paratractidigestivibacter sp.
ACCGTCAACGTCTCGATCCCCGACGGGTCGGGGGCCCAGGCGGTGGCGCAGGCGCTCTTCGACGCCAAGGTGATCACGAGCAAGTCCGAGTTCCTTACCCAGGCGAGCCGCATGAAGGCCGCCGAGTCGCTGAAGAGCGGCGAGTACACCATCACCGTGGGCGACGACCTCGCCTCGCTGGTCACGCAGCTGACCGAGGGCCCGAACGCGAGCGGCACCAAGCTCACCATCCCCGAGGGCTATACCGTCGCGCGCATCGCCGACACCGTCCAGCAGACGCTGGGGATCTCGGCCGACGACTTCAAGAACCAGGCCAAGGCCTCCAATTACGTCGCCGACTATCCCTTCCTCGAGGGCGCCTCGAACGATTCGCTCGAGGGCTTCCTCTTTCCAAAGACGTACTCCTTCGGCGAGGGCGCGACCGCGGACGGCATCATCCGCGCCATGCTCACCCAGTTCCAAAACGAGCTCTCCACCCTTGATCTGAGCTATGCCGAGGGCCGCGGGCTCTCCGTCGCCCAGATCGTCAACCTCGCCTCCATCGTCGAGAAGGAGTCCACCCCGAATACCCAGGGCGCCGTCGCCGCCATCTTCTGGAACCGCCTGGAGAACAACGGCGACCCCAACTACGGCTTCCTCCAGTCCGACGCGACCACCGCCTACTCGGTCGGCCACGACCCCAGCGCCGACGAGGTCCACGACTCGAGCGACCCCTACAGCACCTACACCAGCAAGGGCCTCCCGCCGACCCCGATCTGCTGCCCGGGCCTCTCGTCGCTCCAGGCGGTCTGCGCCCCCGACGGAGAGTACCTCGACAAGGGCTACTACTACTTCTTCTTCTATAACGACAAGGACGGCAACGTCCAGTACGACTTCAGCAAGACGTACGAAGAGCATCAGCAGGCAATCAAAAATGCCCAGAACAAGTAGGCGCCTCTCGGCGCGGGCGTGGCGTTACGTCGCGCGCGTCGAGCTCATCGAGCCCCAGTCCCTTCTCGACGCCGGCGTCCGACTCGTGCTCGTCGACCGCGACAACACCTGCGTGCCGCGCGACACCAAACGCCCGCCGGCATCCGTCCTCGCGTGGCTGGGCGACCTGCGCGCCGTGGGCATAAAGACGTGCCTCGTCTCCAACAACTTCCACACGGGCCAGGTCCAGCAGTCGGCCCGCGAGCTCGGCTGCGAGGCGGTCGACCACGCGATGAAGCCCGCGCCCTTCGCGCTCGAGCGCGCCATGGAGATGGCGCAGGAGGCCCCCGAGGCGACCGTCATGGTCGGCGACCAGGTCTTCACCGACGTCGTCGCGGGCAACCTCGCGGGCGTGCGCACCGTCCTCGTCCGGCCTCAGTCGCGCCGAGACCTTTGGTACACGCAGGTCTTCCGCGTGTTCGAGCTCCTTGCCCTTCGCGGCGTCAGCTTCGAGGGGGAGTAGCGGGCTGCTCCCGCGTGCCCCGAAACCAATCCGTTACCGCTAGCGTGTAGAATCATCTCCATATAAAGGCGTATGGGGGTTTCGGTGGTTCCAGGAGATTCGGGCTATATCGTCCACGAGGGATGTGACCACATCTTTTTCGTGGGGTTTCTCGGCGCGGGCAAGTCGACGCTCGCCCGCAACCTCGGCTCGCTGTTCCACCGGCCCAGCGTCGACACCGACCGCATAGCCGAGAGGATCCTCGGCAAGCCGATCGCGCAGGTGTTCTCCGAGGACGGCGAGGCGGCGTTCCGCGACGCGGAGACACGGGGCCTGGCCACGCTCCTCGCAAAGAAGTCCCTGCTCGTGAGCTGCGGCGGCGGAATCGTCGAGACTCCGCGCAACATCGACCTCATGCACGAGATGGGGACGGTTGTCTTCCTCGACGGGGACCTTTCCGACTCGCTGCGCCAGATCAGGAACACCGCGCGCAGGCCGGACCTCGGCGACGCGCGCCAGGCGGAGCGGCTCTACCGCCATCGCCGCCCCCTGTACGAGGCGAGCGCGGACATACGCATCGACATCAGGAAAAAGAGCTTCGAGCAGGTGGCCCTCGAGAGCGGCCAGCTGCTCTGGGAGAAAGGCCTGCTATGAGCGAAGAGACCACCGAGCCGACGCCGGATTCCCCGGAAGGGGAGACCCGTGCCCCCGAGGAGCCCGAGGTGCCGATGAGGCGCCAGTGGGTGACCCTGCGCGGCTCGTCGCTTGATTTGCGCGTGGGCAAGGGGATCGTGGGCGGCGTCGCCCACGACCTCGCCTCCGCGATCGGACGGCCGCGCGCCTGCGCGCTCGCCGCGGAGCCCGACGCGCCCGCCGGACTCGTCGAGGAGCTGCGCCGTGGCCTTACCGATCAAGGTTTCCTCGTGCACGCGCTGACGCTGCCCGAAGGCGATGCCGCCCACGAGTTCTCCTCTATGGGGGCGCTCCTCGACGACCTCGCCGATGCGGGGATCACCTCCGACGACCTCGTCGTGGCCGTCGGGCATGCGGGCTCGCTCTCGCTCGCGGTCGCGGCCTGCGCTCAGTGGTGCGGGCAGGTCATGCTCGCCGTGGTCCCTCTTGACCTCGCCTCCGCGCTGACCGCGGGCGTCCAGCCGCGCGCGCTCGACCTCCCCGGGCACCCTCGCATGGTCACCCACGACGGCTCCGCCCGCTTCGAGATCTGCGACCTCGACGTGCTCGTGCCCGGCAGCTCCGACGAGAACGCGCTTTATGCGCGCTCGGTCATGGTCGCCGCTGCGATGGCCGACTCCGACAAGGCCTTCGGAGCCCTGTGGGACTCCGCGGACGCCCTCGTGGCGGGCGACGAGGGGACGCTCGTCGACGCGATCACCGAGTGCGTGCGCAGCAAGGGCAAGGTCGCCTCGTCCACGTCGGTCGCCATCCGGCAGTCTGCCGACTACGGCCAGACGCTCCGCCGCGCGCTCAGGAGCGTGGCCGGCCCCGATGTGCCCGAGTCCGCGATCTTCGCCGACGCCCTGCGCTTCGCGGCGCGCCTCTCCGTCGCAGCGGAGAACTTCTCGATCGACGACATGTTCACCCAGGACGAGCTGCTCGAGCGGCTCGGGGTGGGCACCGTCGAGGCCGAGGTGGAGCCCGGCGCCTTCGTTGAGGCGATCAAGCAGGAGCGCTTCGCGCGCACCAACCGCTTCATGCTCGCCCTGCCGCGCGCTATCGGCCGCGTTCGCCTGACCGCCGTCGAGACCGAGACCCTCACCGAGCACGTCGGCGCCTGGTGCGCCTCCCGCTGAGCCTGCGGCCGCGGACGGCACAAGTCAATAAACTCCTGGTAGAAAGGATCCAGATAATGGCAGATGCAGCAGCATGCGCCGGGCGCGTCGCTCGGCTCCGCAAGCTCATGGAGGAGCGCGGCTACGACGCCGTGATCCTGCGCAACAACCCTGACCTTCGCTGGCTCACGGGCGCCGAGCGCGTGTTCGACGACGAGGTCGCCCACACCGCCTTCATCACCGCCGACGGTCAGTGGCTCCACACCGACTCTCGCTACGCGAACACCTTCCGCGAGCGCCTGGGCGCCGACACCCCCTGGCAGATCGACGAGCAGATCGTCCAGCCCGCCGCCTGGGCCGCCGAGCGCGCGGCGCAGGCCCGCTCCCGCGTCGTCGCCGTCGAGGACACCTGTGATCTGGCCTTCTACGATGCTTTCCTGCAGGAGATGAACGCCGCCTCCGCCGCATGCCTGACCCCGCGCCTGCACGCGGACATCTGCGATCTGCGCATGGTCAAGGACGCCGAGGAGGTCGAGCTCATGCGCCACGCGCAGAGCATCACCGACGCCGCCTTCGAGCATATCTGCGGCTTCATCAAGCCGGGCCTGACCGAGCAGCAGATCCGCGTCGAGCTCGAGAACTTCATGTTCAACAACGGCGCCGACTCCCTTGCCTTCGGCTCCATCATCGCGGCCGGCCCCAACGGCGCCAACCCCCACGCGCAGCCGGGCGAGTACGTGGTAAAGAAGGGCGACATGATCGTCATGGACTACGGCGCCGGCTACCACGACTACCGCTCCGACATGACGCGCACGGTCTGCGTGGGCGAGCCCACCGACGAGCAGCGCCACGTCTACGACGTCGTGCGCCAGGCCCACGAGGCCTGCGCCGCCGCGGCCAAGCCCGGCTGCATCGGCTCCGATATCCAGGACCTCGCCGTCAAGGTCATCAGCGACGCCGGCTACGGCGACTACTTCAAGCACGGCCTGGGCCACGGCGTCGGCATCGAGATCCACGAGAACCCGAACTTCGGCCGCCGCTGGCACCGCCCCGTGCCGGAGGGCTCCGTCGTCACCATCGAGCCGGGCATCTACCTGCCGGGCAAGTTCGGCGTGCGCCTCGAGGACTTCGGCCTCATGACCGCAGACGGCTTCAAGCCCTTCACGCAGTCCTCGCACGACCTGGTCTGCATCCCCTGCTAAGTGCTTCTGCAGGGTCACTTGCCGTCCGGAAAGTGGTAGCTACCAGACACTGAATAGCTCAAAGTCAAGTCACTCGCCGAACGGTACCAAATATTCGGTGAGTGATTTTTCTTTTTGAAAAACCGCAGGTAGAGGACTGACGTTCAAACAACATTGCGATTTTTGGGGAAGATTCCTCCATGCTGCCGCTACAATTGTGAACGCGTTATGAAGCGGGAACGACGGAATCGTGGACGAGTCCGGAAGCCTGCTTTTCCGTAACTGTACGTTTGGGTCCGCAAACAGAAAGGGAGGTATGCGGTGGTTAGCATTGTCCTAGCCAGTCACGGGACGTTCTCCGAGGGCATCAAGATGTCCGGCCAGATGATCTTCGGCCCCCAGAAGGATGTCGCAGCAGTGACGCTCATGCCCGAGATGGGGCCAGATGACCTCAGGGCAAAGATCCTCGAGGCCGTTGACGGCTTTGAGGAGAAGGACCAGGTCCTCTTCCTGGTCGACCTTCAGGGAGGCACCCCTTGGAACCAGGTCTCGCTCCTGCTCGATGAGCCGGGTCACGAGAACTGGGTCGCCGTCGGCGGCATGAACCTGCCGATGGTCATCTCCGCCTACGGGGAGCGCATGGGCGGCGGCACGGCCGCCGAGGTCGCCAAGGCGATCTACCCTGAGGCCAAGTCGGGCGTCTGCGTGAAGCCCGAG
>NZ_DAWEMK010000017.1:5109-26163 GCF_052362415.1 Paratractidigestivibacter sp.
CCCTGGCACCTGCCGAGGCGGCACCTGTCGCAGCCGCAGCGGCGCCCGCCAAGCAGGGAGCGATCCCCGAGGGGACCGTCCTGGGCGACGGCCACATCAAGATCGCCGCGGTGCGCATCGACACGCGCCTGCTCCACGGCCAGGTCGCCACGGCCTGGACCAAGCAGATCGCGCCCGACCGCATCATCGTCGTCTCCGACGGCGTCGCGCACGATCAGCTCCGCAAGACCATGATCGAGCAGGCCGCGCCTCCGGGAGTCCCCGCCAACG
The DNA here is from genome assembly GCF_052362415.1 of Paratractidigestivibacter sp. Classification (NCBI taxonomy): domain Bacteria; kingdom Bacillati; phylum Actinomycetota; class Coriobacteriia; order Coriobacteriales; family Atopobiaceae; genus Paratractidigestivibacter; species Paratractidigestivibacter sp. Next base: position 5,380 of record NZ_DAWEMK010000017.1, read on the forward strand.
TCGTGCCGATCAAAAAGATGATCGAGGTCTCCAAGGATCCGCGCTTCGGCGCCACGAAGGTGTTCCTGCTCTTCGAGAACCCTCAGGACCTGCTCAAGGCCATCGAGGGCGGCGTCGACATCAAGAAGGCCAACATCGGCTCCATGGCCCACTCCGTCGGCAAGGTCGTCGTCACGAACGCCATCGCCATGGGCGAGGACGACGTGAAGACCATCGAGGCCATCCGCGCCAAGGGCGTCGAGCTCGAGGCCCGCAAGGTCCCCGCCGATGCCTCCGAGGATATCGACGCAATGCTCAAGAAGGCCAAGTCCGAGCTGGTCTCCGCACAGAAGTAAGGAGGATGGGTAATGAAACCAATCACGATTCTGCTCATCGTCATCGTCGCTTTCCTTGCTGGTATGGAAGGCGTTCTTGACGAGTTCGAGTTCCACCAGCCGCTGGTGGCCTGCACCCTGATCGGACTTGTGTCCGGTCACCTCACCGAGGGCATTATGCTGGGCGGCTCGCTGCAGCTCATGGCCCTCGGCTGGGCCAACATCGGCGCTGCCGTCGCCCCTGACGCGGCTCTGGCCTCCGTCGCCTCGGCCATCCTGATGGTCCTCGGCCTCAATGGCGGCACGGCGGATTCCCAGGGCGCCATCACCGCCGCCATCGCCGTCGCCGTCCCGCTGTCCGTCGCCGGTCTCTTCCTGACCATGATCTGCCGTACGATCGCCACCGGCATCGTTCACATCATGGACTCCGCTGCCGAGAAGGCGGACTTCGCCGCCATTGAGCGCTGGCAGGTCATCGGCATCCTGATGCAGGGCGTCCGCATCGCCATCCCGGCCGCGTGCCTGTGCTTCATCCCCTCCGAGGCTGTCACCGCTGCCCTCGACGCCATGCCCGCATGGCTCTCCGGCGGCATGGCCGTCGGCGGCGGCATGGTCGCCGCTGTCGGCTACGCCATGGTCATCAACATGATGGCCACCGCCGAGACCTGGCCGTTCTTCGCGCTCGGCTTCGTCCTCGCCGCCCTTTCCGAGCTCACCCTGATCGCCCTCGGCGTCATCGGCATCTCGCTCGCCCTCATCTACCTCGGCCTCAAGGACATGGCCAAGCAGGGCGGCGGCTCCGCCGGCTCCGGCGACCCGCTGGGCGACATCCTGAACGATTACGAGTAGGAGGGGAGTGATAAACATGGCAGAGAACAAGGTCACTCTTTCGAAGAAGGATCGTCAGGCGGTATGCTTCCGCCACCAGTTCCTTCAGGGCTCTTGGAACTACGAGCGTATGCAGAACGGCGGTTGGTGCTTCTCGATGATCCCCGCGATCAAGAAGCTCTATCCGAACAAGGAGGATCAGGCCGCCGCTCTTAAGCGCCACCTCGAGTTCTACAACACGCACCCCTACGTGTCCGCCCCCGTCATCGGCGTCACGCTCGCCCTCGAGGAGGAGCGCGCCAACGGCGCCCCCGTCGACGACGTCGCCATTCAGGGCGTCAAGGTCGGCATGATGGGCCCGCTCGCCGGCGTCGGCGACCCGGTCTTCTGGTTCACGATCCGACCGATCCTCGGTGCCCTGGGCGCCTCCCTCGCGCTTTCCGGCAACATCGTGGGCCCGCTGCTCTTCTTCATCCTCTGGAACATCATCCGTATCGCCTTCCTGTGGTACACGCAGGAGTTCGGCTACAAGGTGGGCTCCTCCATCGCCAAGGACCTCTCCGGCGGCCTGATGGGCAAGATCACCGAGGGCGCCTCCATCCTCGGCATGTTCATCATCGGCGCGCTCGTCGAGCGCTGGGTGTCCATCTCGTTCACCCCGGTCGTCTCTCAGATCACGCAGCAGGACGGCGCCTACATCGACTGGGCCAACCTGCCCGCCGGCTCTGAGGGCATCAAGCAGGCCCTGACCCAGTACGCCTCCCTCGGCGTCAACGGCCTCGACCAGGTCAAGACCACTACGCTCCAGGGCAACCTTGACCAGCTGATCCCCGGCCTCGCCGCCGTGTGCCTCACGCTCGGTTGCTGCAAGCTCCTGAAGAAGAACGTCAGCCCGATCGCCATCATCCTCGGCCTCTTCGCCATCGGCATTATCGGTCGCGTCGTCGGCTTCATGTAGGATGTAGTCGCTCAAGCGACTTCACGGGCCGCTTCCCGCGCAGGGGAGCGGCCCTATTTGTTAAGACAGGAGGCCCGCACATGGCCAAATCACTGAACACCAAGGTCGAGTACACCGAGAAAGCGACCTCTATGATGGGGCTCGGCACCTACGGCGACGTCATGCTCGGCGACGTCGCCTTCGAGTTCTACAACGAGAAGAACACCGAGGACTTCATCCAGATCCCCTGGTCCGAGGTCGACTACGTCGCCGCCGAGGTCCTCCCCGGAAAAAAGATCGCCCGCTTCGCGATCTTCACCAAGGAAAACGGCCACTACACCTTCAGCACCCGCGACAACAAGGCGACGCTGCGCGCGATGCGCGGGCACGTGCCCGACGACAAACTCCAAAAGAGCCCCAATGTCTTTCAGGTCATGAAGGCCGGTGTGCGGAGTCTGTCGCATTTGGGCCGCTAGCCCACAGGGTGATATAATCTACCAAATGTATGCAACGCGCCCGCTGGGCCAATAAAGGAAAGAGAGTTTTTCGATGCAGCAGATCAGCACCGCCGAGTTCAAGAACGGCATGGGCCTCAAGATCAAGGACAAGATCTTTACCCTCGTCGAGTTCCAGCACGTCAAGCCGGGCAAGGGCGGCGCTTTCGTCCGCTACAAGATTAAGGACCTGCGCACCGGCCGCGTGATCGGCGACCAGACCTGCAACGCGGGCTCCAAGTTCGACTCCGTGATGCTCACCACCAAGGAGATGCAGTACCTCTACAACGACGGCGACCACTACTACTTCATGGACATGGAGACCTACGACCAGATCCCCGTTCCCGTGGACTTCATCGGCGACAACGCCAAGTGGCTCAAGGAGAATGACACCTGCCTGCTCATGTACGCCGACGACGACCTGCTGACCGTCCAGCCCCCGATGTTTATCGAGGCTGAGATCACCAAGACCGACCCCGGCTTCAAGGGCGACACCGTCCAGGGCGGCACCAAGCCCGCCACCATCGAGACCGGCGCCACTATCCAGGTCCCGCTGTACCTCAACGAGGGCGACGTCATCAAGATCGACACCCGCGAGGGCAAGTTCGTCTCGCGCGTCTAACTCACTGAATGTCCGCAGGCCCCGGCACAAGCCGGGGCGGCTTTACCAACGAGGAGGGTTTCCATGGCAGAGAGCGAGCTTAACGTCTCTGGTATCGGCATCTCGAAGAGCGTCGTATCGACCATCGTGAGCCTTGCGGCCAAGCGCGTCGACGGCGTCGCCTCCGTGGGCGGCAATGACATCGCGTCGAGCCTGATCTCCGTGTTCACGAGCCGCACCGTCTCTCCCGAGGCCGCGGTCGAGTCGTATGTCGAGGGCGATGCCCTGCACGTCGTCGTGCACCTCGCCGTCTTCTACGGCTACCCCTTCACCAAGCTCGCGGCGGATGTGCGCGAGGCCATCGCCGCGGCCGTGACCGAGCAGATCGGCGTCGAGGTCGACGGAGTCGACGTTTGCATCGACAGCCTCGTCTTCCCGAAGGAGTAAGGTGGCAGTTCGATTCGGAGGGCGCACCCGCGCCCGCAGCCAGGCGCTGCAGCTGATGTTCCAGGCCGAGGCCTCCGGGCGCACGGTCCCCGAGGTCCTCGACGGCGAGTACGCCCTCGACAACGGCCCGCTGCGCGACTTCGCGCGCGAGCTTGCCGTGGGTTGCGACGGCGTCCGCCACGACCTCGACGCCATCATCGCGACCCGTTCGGAGAGCTGGGCGATCAACCGCATGCCCGCGGTCGACCGCAACCTGCTGCGCCTCTCGCTCTACGAGATGATCTACGTTCCCGAGGTGGACATCCCCGTCGCCATCGACGAGGTCGTCCGCCTGGCCAAGTGCTACGGCACCGACGAGTCCTCGAAGTTCATCAACGGCCTGCTCGGCCGCGTGGCGGACGACGTCGAGGCCGGCGTCGACGTCGTCGCCAAGGCCCACGAGGAGCTCGCCGCGCGAGGTGAGTCCTCCGCCGACGTGCAGTACGCCCTCGAGGGCGGCAAGAACGACGTCTGGGAGGAGCCCGAGGACGAGGAGGAGCCGCTTCCCTTCGGCGCCGACCTCGGCGACGAGCTCACCGGCGGCATCTGGTACGTCGAGGGCCCGGGCACCATCGAGGAAGACGACGAGGACGTCTGGTAATGGCCCGCGTCGACACCTCCAAGTACCAGACCTTCCCGCAGATCACCGAGCGGCTCGACGATATCGTCTCGCAGGTGCGCGACAAGGATATTTCGCTCGAGCGCTCGCTCGATCTCTTTGACGAGGCGATCGCGCTCGGCTCGAAGGCTGTCGACATGGTCGATGCCACGGACTTCTCGCCCGAGGAGGCGGCTCAGCTCGAGGAGCAGGCCGCCGACAAAGGCGAGGGCGCTGTTGCGGCCGATGGAGTTGCCGGCGATGGCGAGGGCGCCGATGAGCAGGGCGACTCCTCCTCAAAGGACACTCCAGCGAAGGAGAACGCATAGTGGCGAAGAAGCGGCGGCTCGACGAGGAGCTCGTCGAGCAGGGTTTCTTTGCAAATAAGGACGAGGCCTTGCGCGCCGTTATGGCGGGCGAGGTCTCGACTTCTGACCGTCGCCTGACCTCGGCCGGGGAGCGTGTGGCTATGGGACTCCCGCTCCACGTGAAGGGGCACGGCGCCTTCGTCAGCCGAGGTGGCCTCAAGCTCGAGCGCGGCCTCGACTACTTCGGCGTTGACCCCACGGGGCTCGAGTGCCTGGATGTGGGCTGCTCCACGGGAGGCTTCACCGATTGTCTGCTGCGCCGCGGCGCTATTCACGTGACGTCGGTCGACGTCGGGTACGCACAGTTCGACTGGGGGCTTCGTCAGGATTCGCGCGTGCGCCTCCTGGAGCGCACGAACATCGTCGATGTGCCGGGCATCGTGGGGGGCGGCTGCTTCGACCTCGCCGTCTGCGACGTATCGTTCACCTCCGTGACGAGCATACTTCCCGCTGTCCTCGAGCTTCTGAGGCCTGAGGGCTCCTTCCTCACCCTGGTCAAGCCGCAGTTCGAGGCCCCGCGCGAGGACGTGGGCGAGGGCGGCGTCGTCCGCGACCAAGCGGTGCGCGACGCCGCCGTCGAGCAGGTGCGCTCCGCCTTCGCGTCATCCGGGCTCGATGTGCGCGGCGTCTGCGAGAGCCCCATCCATGGCGCGAAGGGCAACGTGGAGTACCTCATGCTCGGGGTCCGTGGGGCGTAGCGGGGGCGTTCACGGAAATCGCCTTCTGCCCAAGCGGCGCGGATGTGGCCGGGCCGCCACAGTGCTATGGTCAGGGCATCAACCGTTCCTTCTATGGGAGGTTTGCCCATGGGCAAAAGCACTGAATTCGACACGTTGATCGTGTATTGCCACCCCTACGACATGAGTCTGAACGCCGCGGTGCTCACCGCGGTTGAGGAGGGGCTCGACCGCGCAGGCCGCACCTTCGAGGTCTGTGACCTATATTCCGACGGGTTCGACCCGGTGCTCCATGCGGGTGACCTTGAGCTCTACAACGAGGGAAAGACGACCGACGAGCTCGTGCGCAGGTATCAGAAAGCGCTGCTTTCCGCCAAGCACCTCGTGCTCGTGACCCCGATCTGGTGGAACGATGTCCCCGCCCTGCTCAAGGGTTGGCTGGACAAGGTCATGCTCGTCGGGTTTTCCTGGGAGGCCACGGGCCACGGCCTTGAGGGCACGCTCGGGCGCGCGATCGAGTCGGTCGACGTTTTCACTACCTCAGCGGAGCCGACGGAGCATCTGAGGGCCGCCATCGAGGCGACCCTCTTTGACGGCACGTTCGCGCAGCTCGGCATCGCCCGCCGCGCCTGGCACAACTTCGGCGGCATGGACCAATCCACGGTCGAGCAGCGCGAGGCGTGGCTCGCCGAGGTCACGCGAACGGTGGCAGGGGAGGTCCAAGCATGCTAGAGGCGCTTGCGGTCGCGGCCGGCGGCGCGGTCGGGAGCCTCGGCCGCTGGGGCATCGGGCGCGCGCTCACGGCGGCGTGCCCGGGACTGCCCGCCGGCACCTTCGCGGCGAACGTCGTCGCCGGAGTGATCATCGGCCTCGTGAGCGGCCTGAACGCCGCGAACCCGATGCCTGCTGAGGTGAAGTCGCTCCTCACCGTCGGCCTTTGCGGCGGGCTCTCGACCTTCTCGACCTTCACGAACGAGACCTTCGGCCTCATCGAGGCGGGCAACGTGTCTGCCGCCGTCGCGAACATCGCGGCGAACGTGGCCGTCTGCCTCGTGGCCGTCTGGGCCGGCACGCGGCTCGGGGGCGCGCTCGCCGCATAGTCGAACCGCTTTGTAAAGACCTGGCGCGCCGATTCTGCTCTCGAGTCGGCGCGCCCGGTTCAGTTTGGATTTCGGGGCAGGGACGGTCGGCCTTCTTTCTTAGGCCTCTTTTCCCGGCAAATGGCGCATGGCGATTCGGCGTCGTCCCCTCGCGCCTCCGGTCCTAGTACTCCTTCGCCGCGCGCTGGCGGATCGTGAAGAATTGCAGCAGCAGGAGCAGCAGGAGGATCGCCATGCACACGAGCGAGCCCACCACGGCGCCCGAGAGCCCGGCGAAGTTGACGAGCAGCATGGATACAGGGACGCTGAACGCGAAGGCGGCGCCGTAGTACAACGTGACCTCGGCCTGCGCGCGCAGCACCGTGACGATCTGGTAGAGGAAGTCGATGCAGGCGCAGTCGCCGCCTGTGCCCACCATGGCGTCGACGAGGCTGCGGAACTGCTCGAAGTCGAGCCCGTACATGATGCCCAGAAGCGGGATGCCCACGGTCCCCATAAACAGCGCCATGGCGCCGGTGGTCAGCGCGATCACCCCGATCATCGCGAGCACGAGCAGGTCGAACCGGCGGCGCTTCTCGGGGTCGTCCCAGATGCGCGCGAGCCTCACGAGCTGCGGCTTGTACACGAAGGCACTGATCATCAGGATAGTGTGCGCCGGGAAGTACATGGCGTTGTAGTAGAGCTGGTTGTCGTAGGAGAGCACACCCTCCATCGCGAACTTGGGCATTGAGTCGATGATGTTGTACAGGAACAGCGCGGCAAAGAGCGGCCAGCACCCGGCAAAGAGCTCCCGGACGCCGCGCAGCGTCGGGCGCGCGCTGCGGTCGGTCTCGAAGAACGCCAGCGGAGCGGAGAGGAGCACGAGCGACACCACCGCGGCGATCGCCATGCCCCAACTCGCCCACACGAGGTTGTGCGTGAGCAGCAGCACGACGGTGAACACGGCGAAGCTGCCGGCGCAGCGCATGGCCTGCGAGAGGCCGGCGAGGTAGAGCTTGTCCTTCTGCTGCAGGCGCCCCTCGTAGACGTCCGCCAGGCCGTCGACGGCGCGGAAGGCGAGCACACCCATGCAGATGGCCATCATCGGGTCAGCGTAGCCGCGCAGCCGGCAGTAGCCCCAGCCCACGAGCAGCATGGCCGTGCAGGTGATGACGCGGTGAACCTGGTAGTCGGCGAAGGACTGCATCTCGTCGATGTCGGAGACCTGGTAGGTGCGCGTGCCGAAGTTCGCGAGGAAGAGCAGCAGCGTGCCGATGGTGAACGCCATGGAAAAGAGGCCCGCCTGCTCGGCGCCCACGAACCAGGTGCAGACCATGGTGAGCAGCGGGAAGAGCGCGCCCCAGGCTGCCTGGCCGCAGGTGTTCAGTATGTAGTCACGGGTGGTCTGGTGGGCGAGGTACTGCTCGGAGCGCGCGGACTCCTGGCCGCCGAACACCGCGGCGATGAGGCGGTTCCACCAGGCGTCGACCGACCTGCGCAGCAAGCCTGGCTGCTTGGCGGGCTTCTCGGCGGCGGGCTCGGAGGCGGCGCTGCCGGGAAGTTCCCGACGCTTCTTCTGTTCCTTGCGGGCCTTCTTGCCCTCGACCTTGAGGGTGAGGTTCTTCAGCGGGTTCTGGGGCATGTGACGTCAGCTTTCTTCGCGTGGTTGAGACTAGATTGTAGCCCAGCCGTATAAGGAAGCCTTAAAGCCGCGGTGGCTCTGCCAGGTGCCCAAGCGCGCCGCGGTGAGGGCAGCGGGTCGCGCCTTTCTTTCCGGCGCGACGGCGCAAAGGAGCAAAAACTACCTGTCGTCCATGAACGTTCAGTTTCGCGAGCGGCGTTGATTAGTCGGCGGGCGGCGGACGCGCTATGGTATTAAGCGTCAAACCATGCCGCGGCAGGGCCGCGGCCCCTACGGAGGGAGACGCGTTGACAAAGAAGAAGCTCACCATCGAGGAAACCGCGGCGCTCGAGGCGCTCCAGGGCGTCGACGTTCCGGATCAGATCCGGAACAACATGGCGCTTTTCCTGCGCCTGGTCCGCAAAGTCCTCGAGGAGGCCGACCAGGACCTCCGCGCCATCTTCGACGTCCTGCTCTTTGACGCCATCTTGATGAACGACGATGCCAACGAGAACCCGGAGGAGCACGAGGCCTTCGAGGACATGGCGTCCATCATCACCGAGCTCGACGACAAGAACACCACGCTGCTCATGCGCGCGTTCGTCACGTTCTTCCACCTTGCCAACATCTGCGAGGAGAACTACCGCGTAAAGTCTTTGCGCAAGCGCGAGAGCGAGGTGCCCGTCGGCAACCCCGACGACCCGATCAACGACCTCACCGTCGCCTACCGCCAGCTTGTCGACGAGTGCGGCCGCGGCAAGGCCAACGCCCTTCTTAACCGCCTCGAGTTCCACCCCGTGTTCACCGCGCACCCCACCGAGGCCCGTCGTAAGGCCGTCGAGGGCAAGATCCGCCGCATCGCCGGCCTGCTCGAGCAGCACGAGGGCCTGGGCGGCATCGCCCTGCTCGACAACGAGCGCCGCCTGCTGCAGGAGATCGACGCGCTCTTCCGCACGAGCCCCATCGCGCACAAGAAGCCGACCCCCGTCGAGGAGGCCGACACCATCATCGACATCTTCGACAGCACCCTGTTCGAGATGGTGCCCGAGGTCTACCGCCGCTTCGACGACTGGGAGCTCGGCGACAAGGCCGGCACCGTGCCGCCCGTCTGCCCCGCGTTCTTCCACCCCGGCAGCTGGATCGGCTCCGACCGCGACGGCAACCCCAACGTCACCGCCAAGGTGAGCCGCAAGGTCGCCGAGAAGTTCCGCACCCACATGCTGGGCGCGCTGGCCGACGCGACCCTTGCCATCGGCCGCAACCTCACGATGGACGGCATCTCGACCGGCCCCTCCGACAAGCTCGTCAACCTCTGGAACCACCAGTGCGAGATGAGCGAGGCCATCACCACCCGCGCCATCGGCATCAGCGCATCCGAGCTGCACCGCGCCTGCATGATCGTGATCTCCGAGCGCCTGCGCGCGACCATCGTGCGCACCGCCGACATCATGTACAGCAGCTGCGAGGACTACATCGCCGACCTCAAGGTCGTCCAGGAGTCTCTCGCCGCCGCCGGCGCTGTCCGTACCGCCTACGGTCCCGTCCAGAAGCTCATCTGGCAGGCCCAGAGCTTCGGTTTCCACATGGTCGAGATGGAGTTCCGTCAGCACTCCCTGGTCCACTCCCGCGCCCTCGCCGACATCCATGAGCACGGCCGCTGGGGCGAGCGCGGCCAGCTGCAGCCCATGACGCAGGAGGTCCTCGATACCTTCCGCGCCATCGGTCAGATTCAGCGCAAGAACGGCGTGGACGCCGCCCGCCGCTACATTATCTCGTTCACCAAGTCGGCGCAGAACGTCGCCGACGTCTACGAGCTCGCCCGCCTTGCCTTCGCGCATGAGGACGACGTGCCCGTGCTCGACGTCATCCCGCTGTTCGAGCAGCTCGAGGACCTGCAGGGGGCCGTCGAGACCCTCGACGAGATGATCAAGCTCCCCGACGTCCGTCGCCGCCTCGCGCAGACCGGCGGCCGGCTTGAGGTCATGCTCGGCTACTCCGACTCCTCCAAGGACGCCGGCCCGACCTCGGCGACCCTCACGCTCCACAAGGCGCAGGCCGACATCGCCGAGTGGGCCGAGGCCAACGGCATCGACCTCATCCTCATGCACGGCCGCGGCGGCGCCGTTGGCCGTGGCGGCGGCCCCGCCAACCGCGCGGTCCTCTCGCAGCCAAAGGGCTCGGTCAACTGCCGCTTCAAGCTCACCGAGCAGGGCGAGGTCATCTTTGCCCGTTATGGGGACCCGACCTTGGCCCGTCGCCACATCGAGTCCGTCGCAGGCGCAACCCTCCTGCAGTCCGCGCCGTCCGTCGAGTGGACGAACACCGACTCCACCCAGAAGTACGCCGATATGGCCAACTTCCTCGACGAGGCGTCGCACGAGCGCTACCTCGACCTGCTGAACACCGAGGACTTCGCGGCTTGGTTCAGCACCGTCACGCCGCTGACCGAGGTCGGCCTCATGCCCATCGGCAGCCGTCCCGCCAAGCGCGGCCTGGGCGCCAAGTCCCTTGATGACCTGCGCACCATCCCTTGGATCTTCTCGTGGTCCCAGGCGCGCATCAACCTGGCCGCGTGGTACGGCCTCGGCACCGCGTGCGAGAAGTTCGGCGACCTCGAGACCCTGCAGGCGGCGTACAAGGAGTGGCCCGTCTTCGCCACCTTCATCGACAACATCGAGATGTCGCTCTCCAAGACCGATGAGCGCATCGGCAAGATGTACCTCGCCCTCGGCGACCGCGAGGACCTCAATCGCAAGGTCCTCGACGAGATGGAGCTCACCCGCAAGTGGGTCCTCGCCATCGTCGGCGACGAGTGGCCGCTGCAGCACCGTCGCGTGCTCGGCCCCGTCGTCCGCATGCGCCTGCCGTTCGTGAATGTGCTCTCCGTCACGCAGGCGCTTGTCCTGCGCACTCTGCGCACCAAGGGCGACAAGCTCACCCCCGAGGAGAAGGAGCGCTTCATCTACCTCATCCTCTGCACCGTCTCCGGCGTTGCCGCTGGCCTCCAGAACACGGGGTGATGCCCTTCTCGCCAGCTGACAAGAAGCACTTTCCGGGCCGTCGCGTCTCTCGCGGCGGCCCGGTTTTTGTTGGGGGCGGGGTGGCGCGCAAAGAGAAGCTCGGGGCGGTCTTGCCGTGGCCCCGGCTGCGCGGACCGCAGGAATAGTGCGAGCTTTTTGGCTCGGTGCATGAGAGTTGCAAAGAAATCGCGAGTTGTTGGTCTGGGGCATGAGGCTTGCAAAGAAAACCGGAGTTATTGGTTCTTTGGGCACCAACAACTCCGGAATTCTTTGCATTTGGGTCAACAACTCGAGATTCCTTTGCATTTTGACCAACAACTTGCGTTTTCTTTGCATGCCGTGCGGGTGGCGGCCAACAACTCGCGAATTCTTTGCAAAGGGAGGTTGCAAGCACCGGCGGGGCGGCGAGTTCTTCGATGGTGTGAAACCCTGCCTTTTCGCCACCGATAAAAACACGTCTTTCTTGCAGGGCCCTGCGTTCTTCGTGCTGGCAACCTACAGCTTGAACTCGATCACATCCGCCCAGTTGCGGCGCAAACAGACGCGCAGGGTGAGCGCGGTGTCGTCGTAGACGGCCGACCACTGGGTGTTGCTCGTCACGTCCTGCGGGTTGGGATCCTGAGCCGATGCCCTGAGGGCGTCCCATACGACTGCATCGTCCTGATACTCCTGCGCATCGAAGACCTTCTCGACCGCTTCCCAGCGCTCCTTGCCGTGCCCGTAGATGCCGTTCTTCTGGTTGGGCTGGACGAGGTCGGGGTAGAGCGCATAGAAGTTCGTGATGGCGCGCATGGGAGTGGCCTTGAGCGGGCGGGAGGCGTCGGAGGGGTCCCACTCGACCACGCGGCCGTCGCCCGAGGCGTCGGTGATGTAGAAGTGGTAGTCGCGCCCCGACGTCGCGAAGATGTCGTAGCCGGAAAGGAGCTCAACGGCCTCCTCGGTCGTGGCGGCGCGGTCGAGCACGAGGCGGATGGCGAGCGTGGTCGGCAGGGCCTTCTTTCCGGTGTCCTGGAGCGCAGGCTCGCTGTCGAGGGTGAGCACCGCGATCGAGACGCCTTTTTCGTTCATGCCGTCGAGGCAGATGAAGGGCGCCGTCACGCACGCGAGGCGCTTGGAGACGCTTGCGTCGGGGACGTCGGCCTTGACGTTGTTGAGCGCGGCGAGCGCGATGGATCGGTAGCCTCCTTTGGGAGCGCAGCGCACGAGCAGCGCGGAGGTGTCCAGCTTGAAGTCGTAGTTGCGTCCCATGCGCACCTCTCCGTCCGCTGCCTTCGCGGTGAAGGCGGTACAGCCGTAGTCGGGCGCCGTCATATGGACGGGAAGCAGCGGAAGCGACTCGGCGAGCACCGCGTCGAGGAACTCCTGATTGGTTCGGACATCCTTTTGGAGGATGGCGTCGAGGTCGTAGTCGTAGGCGACGTCCATGGTGTAGAGGTAGTAGCCGTCGTCGTAGCTGGTTTCTTGCTTGATTGAGCCGATAGTCTGGATCCTCGTGGCATAGAACGCGCCGAACACAACTGCGGCCACAGCGAAGAGGGCGAGCAGCGTGAGGGCGATTCGTTTGGCGATGCGCTTCATGGGAGCCTCCTTATTTGTGGCTTGAGCCCATCTTGCCGGACGCCGGCGCGGCGGGGGAGTGCCGTTTGCCGCCCCGAATGGCCAAACCGACGCCTGCGACCAAAGGTGCTGGTACCATCGAAAGAAACCGAGGGGAGGTCAGAATGGGTGGGGAAGAGACGATCGACGCGCCTGTGCGCTATCCCATGCCGCTTCTGCGCTCCTCGTTCGAGAAGGGCGGCCTTGCTGCGGCGGTCGATGCGGTTGGCAACCCTGACCTGCGGCGCATTGCCCAGGCGGAGGCGTACTACTTCACCGCTCGGCCGGACGAGGCGTGTGCGGCGGCCGAGCCGTTCCTCCAGAGCGACGACCCCGCGCTCAAGCTGTCCGCCTGCTTCATCTGCGCTTACGCGAACCTCTCGCTCAATCGCCCCGCCGCCGCAAAGAAGTGCCTGTCCGAGCTCAAGTCGATGAAGGAAGGGCTCGATGCCGCGGCACCCGAGGCCCGCGCGTCCTATGTGCTCTTCGCGACGGCAGCGGCGGTGCTGCTGCACCTTGACCCGAGCTTTACCGAGGATGACCTCGCCGCGTCGATGCGCGACCTGCCCGAGGGGCTCGCGCTCTTTGCCAGCTATGTGTAGGCGCACCGCGCATACTTCCATGGGGAGCATGGTCGTTGCGCGGGGATCGCCGAGAACGCTCTTGCGATGGCGCGGGCCAGCTACCCGATCCCCGAGCAGTTCCTGCACCTCGTGGCGGCGATGGGCCGGATGAGCCTGAAGGATGTCGCCCGTGCGCGGCGCCACTTCGAGCAGGCGTGGGCGATCGCTGAGGCAGATGACCTCATCGAGGAGATCGGCGAGCATCATGGGCTTCTCCAAGGCGTTCTCGAGACCTGCCTCAAGGAGAGCTGCCCCGCCGACTTCGCGCGCGTGGTCAAGGTCACGTATCGCTTCAGCTACGGATGGCGCAGGATCCACAACCCGGAGTCGGGCGAGGATGTGGCGGACGACCTGACGACCACGGAGTTCTCGATGGCGATGCTCGCTTGCCGCGGCTGGTCGAACGACGAGATCGCGCGCCATATGGGGGTCTCGCGCGGGACGGTCAAGAACCGCCTTTCGAGCGCGTACGCCAAGCTGGGCATCTCCAGCCGCTCCGAGCTTGCGCGGCATATGTTGAGGTAAAAGCCGGCCGCCTTTCTTGCCCCACGAGTAACCCATCTCAAACTTTATTGCCCTAACCCCTTGCGTCCGTATGGAGTTAGGCATATCTTACTTTGCGAGCGCTTAAGTTCACATAGGTCAACTTCTTGCCGACGGACGGTCGAAACACGCCCCGCGAGCAGGGAAGAAGGGAAGACAGAAATGTCTATGGAGGCTGCGATGAGCGGGACCGCCGTCAATTCCGCGTCCGTGAACGTCGCCGGGGCCCTGCCGCTCGCCATGCTCGGCGAGGACGAGGCAGCGTGCGTGACCAAGGTCAAGGGCGGCGCCGAGCTCCGCAAGCACCTCTCGGACCTCGGGCTCGTCGAGGGCGCTGAGGTCAAGGTGATCTCGCGCGTCGACGGCGATGTGATCGTCAGCGTCAAGGGCGCCCGACTGGCGCTCAACCGCACCATGGCGTCGCACGTCATGGTCTCTCTCTAGGTTCAACTCCTCGCCGTGCGGCGCTCGCCGCTCGGCGAGGCTGTGGAATGCGAACGGGGCGCCGCCCCCGCGCACAAGGAAGGCGTCGTCTCCGGGGAGGCCCGGGGCGGCAAACAGAAAGGGAATCGATGGCAACTCTCAAGGATGTGAAGGTGGGCCAGAGCGCGGACGTCGCCAAGCTGACCGGCACCGGCGCCCTCAAGCGCCGCATCATGGACATGGGCCTTACCAAGGGCACCCACGTCTACGTGAAGAAGGTGGCCCCCCTGGGCGACCCGATCGAGCTCACCGTCCGCGGCTACGAGCTCTCGGTTCGCCGCGACGAGGCCGCCAACGTCGAGGTCACCGCTGTCCGCGACGGCGAGTAAGCAGGGTTCGCGAGGGTTAGCGGACCCGTTTTTTCGGGTGATGAAGTTACCTATTTCTAACTTTATAACCTCGCAAAACGTGCCCGAAGGCGCCCAGGCGCCGAAGCAATAGGAAAGGCAAGGAATGGCAGAAACATTTATCGGTCTCGCAGGCAACCCCAACTGCGGCAAGACCACGCTCTTCAACGAGCTCACCGGCTCGAACGGCTACGTCGGCAACTGGCCCGGCGTCACCGTCGAGAAGAAGCAGGCCAAGTGGCGCGCTGACAAGGACGTCACCTTCGTCGACCTGCCCGGCATCTACTCGCTCTCGCCGTACACGCCCGAGGAGGTCGTCTCGCGCGACTACATCGTCAACGAGCGTCCCGACGCCCTCATCGACCTCATCGACGTCACGAACCTCGAGCGCAACCTCTACCTGACCACCCAGGTCCTCGAGGCCGGCCGCCCGGTCGTCATCGGCCTGAACATGTGCGACCTGCTCAAGGAGCGCGGCGACAAGGTCGACGTGGCCAAGCTCTCCGAGCGCCTCGGCGTCACCGTGCTCGAGGTCTCGGCCCTGCACAACACCGGCGTCGACGAGCTCGTCCGCGCCGCCATCGCGGCAAAGAAGCCCTCGGCCGGCGTCAAGTGCTTCTCGGCCGAGGTCGAGGACGCGCTCCAGAAGATCGCCTCCATGATTTCCGGTAGCTGCGACTCCGACCTCTCGCGCTGGTACTCCATCAAGGTCTTCGAGCGCGACGCCGATGCTATCAAGCCCCTCAACCTCACCAAGGAGCAGCTCGCGGCCATCGAGCCCGTCATCAAGGCCGTCGAGGAGGCTCGCGACGACGACTCCGAGTCCATCATCACCTCGGACCGCTACGACTGGATCTCCGAGACCATGGCCGCCTGCGTGGCCAAGGCCCCCAAGAAGCTCACGACCTCCGAGAAGATCGACAAGATCGTGACCAACCGAATCCTCGGCCTCCCGATCTTCGTCTGCGTCATGGTGCTCGTGTACTACATTGCCATCTCCACGGTGGGCACTGCCGCGACCGACTGGGTGAACGATAACCTCTTTGGCGACGGCTTCTTCGTCAACTCCGCGGGCCAGGAGCAGTACGAGGCCGACACCGACGACTGGGCCTCCAACAACTACGGCGACCAGGTCGATGGCTTCATCGCCGCCGCCGAGGACGCCGGCATGGACACCACCGACGTGAACGACGCCGTCGCCGCGCTCGCCGACGACCCTGAGGACGCCGACGCCCTGGCGACCGTCGAGGACTTCGCCAAGGATGCCGAGGCCAAGGGCGTCGTCGCCACCGACGTGCCCGTCCACGACGAGGACGGCAACTACCTCGCCACCTCCGACGGCTCCGACGAGGCCGAGCCCGTGACCACCGTCGACGCCGACGACAACCCCGTCCTCGCGGACGGCCAGACCCTCGAGGTCATCGACTCCGTCGACGCCGATCAGTTCGTCGCCGCCGTCGAGGGCACGACCGAGGAGCCTGCCGCCGAGGACTACGACGGCTATGTGCCCTCCGTCCCCGGCGCCGTCGAGGGCTGGCTGGACGATGCCGGCGCCTCCGACGTCGTGAAGTCCCTCGTCATCGATGGCATCATCGGCGGCGTGGGCTCCGTCCTGGGCTTCATCCCGCAGATGTTCGTGCTCTTTGTCCTTCTGTGCTTTCTTGAGGATTGCGGCTACATGTCCCGCGTCGCCTTCGTCATGGACCGCGTGTTCCGCCGCTTCGGCCTTTCCGGCAAGTCCTTCATCCCGATGCTGATCAGCTCCGGCTGCGGCGTCCCGGGCGTTCTTTCCACCAAGACCATCGAGAACGAGAAGGACCGCCGCATGACGGCCATGCTCACCACGATGATCCCCTGCGGCGCCAAGACCCCGATCATCGCCCTGGTCATGGGCGTCCTCATCGGCGGCTCCGACGCCTGGTGGGTCGCCCCGATGTTCTACTTCATGGGCATCGCCGCGATCATCATCTCGGCCATCATGCTCAAGAAGACCAAGCCCTTCGCCGGCGAGCCCGCTCCCTTCGTGATGGAGCTCCCGAACTACCACTTCCCGACCATCAAGTCCTGGTGGCTGCACGTCTGGGAGCGCGTCTCGGCCTACATCAAGAAGGCCGGCACGATCATCTTCGCGGCCGCGGTCGTGGTCTGGTTCCTCTCTAACTTCGGTTTCGCGACCTGGGACGGCGGCAACGGCGCCTTCGGCTTCCTGCAGGGTATGGACGGCGCGGGCGACGACTACATGGACTTCTCGCTCCTCGCGGCCATCGGCGGCTTCCTCGGCATCATCTTTGCCCCTCTGGGCGCCGACACCTGGCAGGCGACCGCCGCTTCCATCAGCGCGCTCATCGCCAAGGAGAACCTCGTCGGCACCTTCGGTGCCCTCTATGGCCTGGGCGACGCCACCGAGAACTCCGTCAGCATGTGGCAGGGCTTCGCGGCCATGTTCACCGACCCGCAGGGCGTGCTGCACGCCGGCGCGATGTGCGCCTTTGTGGCCTTCAACATGCTCGACGCCCCGTGCTTCGCTGCCATGGGCACCATCCGTCGCCAGATGGACGACGCCAAGTGGTTCTGGTTCGCCATCGGCTACCAGTGCGTCTTCGGCTGGGTCGTGGGCCTGATCATCAACCAGCTCTGGGAGCTCTTTGTCCTGGGCAACTTCGGGTTCTGGACCATCGTCGCCTTCGTGCTGTTGGCGGGCATCCTCTTCCAGCTCTTCCGGCCCACGCCCAAGTGGGACAAGAAGGACGACAAGATCCTGACCGACCTCACGCAGGAGGCCGCCTAGCCCCACAGGTCTCCGGGGGCAGGTTCCGAGGAACCGGCGATCGTGTGAATTCGGGGACCGCGATAAGCGCTATCGCGTGATGGCGAAGGGGCAGGCCCGCTCGCGCCGTGCGGCGAGCCTGCCCCTTCTTCTTTAGCGGAGCACAGGGAGATGGTTGGGAAATGATCAGCCTCACGCAGATACACGAGAAGAACTCCGCCGCCATCGGGCTTAGGGCGGCGTCCTCCGATGCCCCCGCCTGCCGCCCCGACGTGCTCGCGGCGGGGACGGGGGAGGGGGTCTCCCTCGCCCGCGTGCTCGCCGAGCGCGAGCCCGCGCTCATTCGCGTGTGCCGCGGGGCTCTCGCGGTGGGGGAGGGCGTCCGGCTCTGTGTCGGCGAGGCGCTCCTGTGGCCCGGCGATGTCCCGGTGCGCGTGGCCGACGCCCCGGTGCAGGTCCTGGTCGTGAGGGGCCCCGAGAGCGACGGCGTGCTGTCGGTCTATGCCCGCGATACCTTCATGTGTCGCGCCTTCGACGACGTCGCCGTCGCGTGGCTCGCGGGCGACGCCGCCGCCACCGCGTCACGCTCGGGCGAGCTGCTGCGCCTGGCCCGCGACCCGCTCGATGCGCACCGGAGCGCGCGGGGCTGCATCGCCTACGGCGCGCGCTTCGCGATGGGCGAGTCGATCGACGCGCCCAAGACTATCCCCGAGCTCGCCCAGGCGTGCGGCACGTCGCCCACGGTGCTCAAGGAGTCCTTCCGCAGGGAGTTCGGCCTGCCGGTCTACGACTGGTACCGGCGGCTGCGCATGCTGCGCGCCTCCGAGCTCCTCGCCGGCGACCAGCACGCCGTCGGCGAGGTCGCGCGGCTCGTGGGCTATGCGAACGCGAGCAAGTTCGCGCGCGCCTTCGCCGACTGCATGGGCGTCGCCCCGAGCGCGTACCGCGCCGCGTGAAGCGGTGTTAGCCTCGGCTCGTCCGAATGGAGCTAGACGTTTATCTGCGGCGACGCGGGAAGATAATGGTTGTGTAATCGATTTCACCAAGGTTTGGAGAACAACATGAAGAACGGTTGGTTCGTTGCCATGGGCGCCGCTGCCGCGGGCGCCGTCGCGGGTCTTGCCAGCACCGGCGTGCTCCACAAGGCCGCCGTCGCCACCACGTGCGCCGGCATGAAGGTCGCCGACGCCGTGACCGCCGAGACCCAGTCCATCGTCGACGACGCCAACGACGTCGCCGCCGAGGCCCGTCGCCAGGCGAAGATCGACGCCGCCGTGGCCGACCGCATGGCCGCCGTGGAGGCCGACATCCGCGCCGAGGTCACCGCCAAGGTCGACGCCGAGGGCGCCGAGGCGTAAGGACATGGTCTTCGACATCGCGTCGGAGCTCCCCGGAAGGATCCGCCTGCGCTGCGGCCGCAACCTCTTTACCGAGGCCGAGGCCCGCGGCGTCGCGTACCTGCTCATGGACCTCGACGGTGTGCGCACCGCCGAGGTCCATCCTTCTGCCGGCTCCGTTCTCATCTCGTTCGAGCCGCCCGCCCGCGAGTCGGTCCTCGCGGCCGTCCGCGGCCTCGACCCCCTCGCCCTGCCGTCCGCCGAGGTCGGCCTGGACGACGCCGCCGGCGCGCTCGAGATCAGCCTCGAGAACAACCGCTTCCAGGTCGAGGTGGGCAAGCTCGTGTTCTGGCGCGCGGCCAAGCGCGTGCTCCTCCCCATGCCGGTGCGCGCCGTGCTCACCTGCCTGCGCGCCGTCGGCTATGCCGCCGAGGGGCTGCGCCACCTGCTCGCCGGCGAGGTCACCGTCGAGGTGCTCGACGCCACCGCCATCGTCACCTCTTGCTTGCGCCGTCAGTTCGCGGAGGCGGGCACCATCAGCTTCCTTTTGCAGCTCAGCGCGCTTATGGAGGATCACGTGCAGTCGCGCGCGCACCTCGCGCTGCGCAGCGGGCTGGTTGTGCGCTCCGAGAGCGTCTGGGCGGTCGTCGACGGCGAGGACGTGCGCGTCCGCACCGAGGATGTCCGCCGCGGCATGGTGCTCCGCCTGGGCGCGGGCCAGGTCCTTCCCGTTGACGGAACGGTCGCCGAGGGCGAGGGAGAGGTCGACGAGTCCTCGATGACGGGCGAGTCCGCCCTCGTGCGCAAAGAGAAAGGCTGCACGGTCTATGCCGGCACGGCGCTTTCCGACGGCGATCTCAAGGTCCTCGTCACCGCGCCCCCGGGATGCTCGCGCATCGACGGCATCGCGACCCTCGTCGAGGAGTCGAGTGAGCTCAAGGCGGGTGCCCAATCGCGCGCCGAGCGCCTGGCCGATGGCCTTGTCCCGTACAGCTTCCTCGCGTTCTTCGGCATCCTCGCGCTGACGCGCAACCTCAACAAGGCCATGGCCGTCCTCATGGTCGACTACTCGTGCGCAATCAAGCTCTCCACGCCCATCGCCGTGATGAGCGCGATGGACGAGGCCTCGCGCCGCGGCGTGACCGTGCGCGGAGGCAAGTACCTCGAGGCCCTGGCCGCGGCCGACACCATCGTCTTCGACAAGACGGGCACCCTGACCAACGCCACCCCCGCGGTGAGCCGCGTGATCAGCTGCTCCGGCGCGACCGAGGACGAGCTTTTGTGCCTCTCGGCATGCATCGAGGAGCACTTCCCCCACAGCATGGCGCGCGCCATCGTGGCCGAGGCGCAGGCCCGCGGCCTCGTGCACGAGCACGAGCTCCACGCCGAGGTCCGCTACGTCGTGGCGCACGGCATCGCCACCTTCGTGAACGGCGACGAGGTCTGCATCGGCAGCGCCCACTTCCTCTTTGAGGACGAGGGGGTCCTGAAGCCCGAGGGGCTCGACGAGCTTCTTTCCAGCGAGGCGGGCGCGTCCTCCACGGTCTTCGTGGCAAAGAACAAGAGCCTGCTGGGCTGCATCTGCATCAGCGACCCGCCGCGCGCCGAGGCCCGCGGCGTCCTGCGCGACCTGCGCGCGCTCGGTTTCACGAACCTCGTGATGATCACGGGCGACTCCGAGGCATGCGCCGCGCATGTGGCGGGCGAGCTCGGGCTCGACGGCTACTACGCGCAGGTCCTTCCCGAGGACAAGGCGACCCACGTCCAGCGCCTCAAGGACGAGGGGCACACCGTGGTCATGGTCGGCGACGGCATCAACGACTCGCCGGCGCTCGCGACCGCGGACGTGAGCGTGGCCATGTCCGACGCGAGCGACATCGCGCGCGCCGTCGCGGACGTGCTCGTGCACGACTCCTCACTGGAGTCCCTCGTGACCATGCGCGTGCTCGCGAGCCGCCTCATGGCCCGCATCCACGGCGACTACCGCTTTATCGTCGGGTTCAACTCGGCGCTGATCGCGGGTGGCGTGGCGTCCGTCATCCCCATCACGACGGCTGCGTACCTG
>NZ_DAWEMK010000018.1:0-10974 GCF_052362415.1 Paratractidigestivibacter sp.
CCTCGAGCAGCTCGAGGTCCTCCCTCGTGTCCACATCATGAATCTCGAGCTCGCTTTGGGCCTCGACGACGCGGACGCGGACGCCGAGCTCCTGCCTGCGGGCCAAAAGCGCGCTTCCGCCCTGGTCGCCCTCGAGAGCGGCGAGCGCGGGCAGCTCCTCGTTCGGCCACAGGATCGGGCTCGCGGGCGAGCCGTGCCACCCCAGCCGCACGATGGAGCCGGGGTGCGTCTGGAAATCGGCGACGAGAGCGCGGACGCTCTCCTCCCGCAGTAGCGGCTGATCACCCGGCACAAAGAGGCACGCGGGGACGCCCGGCAAGGCCTTCAGCCCCTCGCGGATCGTGTCGGATTGGTGCGAGCCGGAGTGCAGGACGCAGCGCACGCCGACGGTCTCGCAGAGCTCCTCGACCTCCTCGGAGCGCGTGACCACGACGATGTCCAGGAGATCGTCCGGCAAAGCCGAGAGCGTGCGCTCGAGCACCGGCACGCCGACGAGCGGCTCGACGAGCTTCTGGGAGCCGAAGCGGCGGGCGAGCCCGGAGGCCATGACGACACAACCCACGCGCGGAACGTCGCAGAAGCCCGAGAAGCACTCGTTGAAGTTCCGCCGCAGGTCGTCGACGCAGGCGTGCTCGAACGCCTCGTAGCGGCCAAGAAGGTCGCGCGCCTCCGTGGTGAGACGGCTTCCTCCCCCGCCGGCGCCGCCGATGGTACGCTCGGTCAGCTTGAAGCCGAAGGAAGCCTCGGCGGTCTTCACCAGGCGCGTCGCCTTGGTGTAGGCCATGCCCATGCTCGCGGCTGCAGACCGCAGGCTGCCCGTCTCCTCGATGCGGTGGAGGAGCTCGCGCGGGCCGGGGCCGAAGGCGCGCGAGCCCTCGTCGCCGAGAAGGTATGCCCTCAAGTCCGGCCTCACGCGCCTCCTCCTTCCAGTGGCCGAGTCTTTCTGAATAAAGCGGCGGCAAGCGTTGCCTTGCCGCCACAATAACGCTTAACTCGTACTATACACGCAAAGACGCGCTACGCATGAACGACGGTACCGGTCTTGCCGGCGATGCCGTCGGCCGCGCGGTCAAGCAGCGTGATGAGCGCGTTGCGGCCCGGCTTGGACTCGGCGAACTTGACGCAGGCCTCGACCTTGGGGAGCATGCTGCCCGGGGCGAACTGGCCCTGGCCGATGTACTCGCGGGCCTCGTCGGGCGTGAGGGAGTCGAGCCACTTCTGGTCCGGCTTGCCGAAGTTGACGGCGACCTTCTCGACGGCGGTGAGGATCACGAGGTAGTCGGCATCGAGGGACTCGGCCAAAAGCTCCGCCGCGAAGTCCTTGTCGATGACGGCCGCGGCGCCCTTGAGGTGGTGGTGCACGTGGGTCTGGAAGACGGGGATTCCGCCGCCGCCGCAGCAGATGACCACGTGGTCGGCGTCGACGAGGCTGCCGATGGTGTCGAGCTCGACGATGCGCTTGGGCTTAGGCGAGGCGACGACGCGGCGGTAACCGCGGCCGGCGTCCTCGACGAAGTCGTACCCGCGGTTGGCCTTGAGGTCCTCGGCCTCCTCGAGCGTCATGAAGGAGCCGATCGGCTTGGTCGGGTTCTTGAACGCGGGGTCATCGGGATCGACCTCGACCTGGGTCAGGACGGTGGTGACGCCATGCTTGATGCCGCGGCACTCCATCTCCTCGCGCAGGGCGTTCTGGAGGTCGTAGCCGATGTAGCCCTGGCTCATGGCGCCGCAGACGGAAAGCGGGCACGGGATGTACTTCTCGGGGTCCGAGCGGGTAAGCTCGGTCATGGCGTTGGCGATCATGCCGACCTGCGGGCCGTTGCCGTGGACGACGACGACCTCGTTGCCCTGCTCCAGGAGGTCGACGATGGCGCGAGCCGTGTTCTGGACCGCGATCGCCTGCTCGGGCAGGTTCTTGCCGAGGGCGTTGCCGCCCAGGGCGATGACGATTCTTTTGCCCATAGGGCACCTCTCCTTAAACTAATAATGGCTAAGGCGCCAAGAAAAACGGCGCAATTCAGTGGGGCCCGCGCCCCGGCGGTTTCCCACCAAGGCGCAGGCCCTCAAACAAAGACGAGCTCAGACGCTGATTTAGGCCTGGAACCAGCGCGGGGTCGCGCGCTCCTCGAGAGCCTTGAGCGTGGCGGCCGGGTCGGCGCACTTCTGGAGGAACATCATGGCCGCGATGGCGTACGGCTTGTAAGAGGCCTCCTTGTACATACCGTCGCGGTGCATGTCGAAGACGTCGGCCATGACCTCGCCGTGCTCGCAGGAGACACCGGAGATGTCGGCAGGCAGCGGGTGCATGAAGATGGTGTCCTGGCCGTTAGCGGTCTTGGCCATGAGGTCGGTCGTGGAGCACCAATCCTTGTGCTCGGCGTTCTGGGCGAGGAGCTCCTTCTCGAGCGCCTTGATGCCGGCGTCGTCGCCCTCGGCGTAGAGGTTGGTGCGCTTCTCCATGCCGACGTAGGGAGCCCAAGACTTCGGGATGACGATGTCGGCGCCCTCGAAGGCCTCGGCCATGCAGTTGGACTGCTTGAAGGTGGTGCCGGACTCGGCGGCGTACTTCTTTGCGCGGTCGACGACCTCGGGCATCAGATCGTAGCCCTCGGGGTGAGCGAGGGTGACGTCCATGCCGAAGCGCGGCAGCAGGCTGATGAGGGACTGCGGGCAGGACAGCGGCTTGCCGTAGGAAGGCGAGTAAGCCCAGGTCACAGCGACCTTCTTGCCCTTGAGGTTCTCGAGGCCGCCGAACTCCTCGATGAGGTAGAGCATGTCGGCGGAGGACTGCGTCGGGTGATCGGAGTCGGACTGCAGCGAGATCAGGGTCGGACGGTGATCGAGGACGCCGTCGGCGTAGGCCTGCTGGACGGACTCGGAGACCTCCTTCATGTACGCGTCGCCCTTGCCGATGTACATGTCGTCGCGGATGCCGATGACGTCGGCCATGAAGGAGATCATGGTAGCGGTCTCGCGGACGGTCTCGCCGTGGGCGATCTGGGACTTCTTCTCATCGAGGTCCTGGAGCTCGAGACCGAGGAGGTTAGAGGCCTTGGAGAAGCTGAAGCGCGTACGGGTGGAGTTGTCGCGGAAGAGGGACACGGCCAGGCCGGAGTCGAAGATCTTGGACGAGATGTTGCGCTCGCGGAGGTTGCGCAGGGCGGCGGCCACGGCATAGAGGGCGCGCAGCTCGTCGGTGGTCTTGTCCCAGGTGTGCAGGAAGTCGTCGCCGTACATGCCCTTGAAGTCAAGGCCCTCGAGCATGTCGACGTACTTCTGGATCTCGCTCATATTGATTCCTCTCCTATTGAGTGGCTTAAAGGTGAAACAGCGGTGCAGGGACAGCCTCTCCACGGGGAAGGGACTGTCCCGGTGCAAAGAAAACTACTTGATGTCGTTGTCGGTGAGCTCGGCGCGGTAGGTGGTCGCGGAGCCGTCGACCTGGGACGGATCGTAGAGGTTCAGCGCAGCGACGTAGAGGGCGGCGCAGGTCGGGAGGTCCTGCTTGTAGGTGACCTCGTTGGGCGCGTGGGCCTGGGACTCGGCGCCGGGGCCGAAGCCGACGCAGGGGATGCCGTAGCGGCCCTGGATGGAGACGCAGTTCGTGGAGAAGGTCCACTTGTCGCACAGGGGACGGCCGGCGCGCTTGTCCATGGACTTCTCGCAGCCGATGCGCTCATCGCCGAAGAGAGCCTTGTGAGCATCGACGAGGGCCTTGACGTGCGGCGCGGACTCCTTGTTGATCCACGTCGGGAAGTAGGCCTCGGTCTCGTAGACCTCGCCGGTCCAGGACGGACGGTCGTACATGTACATGGAGACCTTGACGTCGTCGCCGTACTTCTTGACGGCGGGCAGGTTCTCGACCTCGGCCAGGCAGGACTTGTAGGTCTCGCCGGCGGTCATGCGACGGTCGATGGAGATCGCGCAGGAGTCCGCGACGGCGCAGCGGGACGGCGAGGTGTAGAAGATCTGGGAGACGGTGCAGGTGCCGCGGCCGAGGAAGCGGGCGTCCTCATAGTGGTCGGGGTTGTACTTGGGGTCGAGCATCTTGACGAGGCCCTTGACGTCGGTGGACTCGTCGCAGCCGTTGTTGTTCAGCTTGCGGACGTCGGCGATGATGTCGGCCATCTTGTAGATGGCGTTGTCGCCGCGCTCGGGAGCGGAACCGTGGCAAGAGGTGCCGTGGACGTCGACGCGGATCTCCATGCGGCCGCGGTGACCACGGTAGATGCCGCCGTCGGTGGGCTCGGTGGAGATGACGAACTCGGGCTTGATGCCGTCGACGTTGTAGATGTACTGCCAGCACATGCCGTCGCAGTCCTCTTCCTGGACGGTGCCGACGACCATGACCTTATAGCCCTCGGGGATGAGGTTCATGTCCTTCATCATCTTCGCGGCGTAGGTCGCGGAGGCCATGCCGCCCTCCTGGTCGGAGCCGCCGCGGCCGCCGATGAGCTGGTCGTCCTCGAAGCCCTCGTAGGGGTCGAAGTCCCAGTTGTCGCGGTTGCCGATGCCGACGGTGTCGATGTGGGAGTCGATGGCGATGATCTTGTCGCCGTCGCCCATGAAGCCCATGACGTTGCCGAGGCCGTCGACCTTGACCTCATCGAAGCCCAGCTTCTCCATCTCGGCCTTGATGCAGGCCACGACCTCGCCCTCCTCGCATGACTCGGACGGGTGAGAGATCATGGCGCGCAGAAACGCGGTCATGTCCTTGCCGTAATCCTGGGCGGTCTTCTTGATGAGCTCGAAATCCAGATCCTTAGCCATTGTTTGCCTTTCTATGCGATGGCCAACCAGTAACAAGATAAGGGGCTAGCAAAATAGTGAGCTAGCAGGTGGGGTACTCGCCCTCCCAGACGATGCGGCGGTACTGCTCGGGGTCGGTGTCGCCCTCGGTCGAGAAGCACAGCACGGAGCTCGTCTTGTCGAGGCCCAGGGCCTCCTTGAGCTCGGCGTACTCGGGGTCGAGCATGAGGGTCTCGACGAGGCCCGTGGTGACGGCGCCGGACTCGCCGGAGATGACGCGGGGGTCGCCCTTCTCGGGGGCGCCGAGGGTGCGCATGCCGCGGGCGGTCACCCAGTCGGGGCAGCTGACGAAGGCGCTCACGTGGTTGCGCAGGATGTCCCAGCCGAGGATGTTCGGCTCGCCGCAGCACAGGCCGGCCATGATGGAGGGCATGTCGCCGTCGACGATGCGGGGCTCGCCGTCGCCGGCAGCCGCGCCCTTGTAGAGGCAGGCGGCGGGGGCGCACTCGGCGACCACGAAGGTGGGCGGGTTATCGGGATAGAGGTTCGTGAAGTAACCGAAGACGGCGCCGGCCAGCGAGCCCACGCCCGCCTGGACGAAGACGTGCGTCGGCCGGTTGATGGCCATCTCGCGGAGCTGCTCGGAAGCCTCGGAGGCCATGGTGCCATAGCCCTCCATGATCCAGGACGGGATCTTCTCGTAGCCCTCCCAGGCGGTGTCCTGGACGATGACGCCGCGCTCGCAGGCGTCGGCCTCGGCGGCCGCCATGCGGACGCACTCGTCGTAGTTGACCTCCTCGATGGTCACCTTGGCGCCCTCGGCGGCGATGTTGTCGAAGCGGGGCTTCGTGGAGCCCTTGGGCATGTGCACGACGGCCTTCTGGCCGAGGCGCTTGGCGGCCCAGGCCACACCGCGGCCGTGGTTGCCATCGGTGGCGGTGAAGAAGGTCGCCTGGCCGAAGTCGCGGGCGAGCTCGTCGGAGGTCAGGTAGTCGTAGGTGCACTCAGCGACGTCCTTGTGGGTCTCGTCGGCGATGTAGTTGGCCATCGCGAAGGAGCCGCCGAGCACCTTGAAGGCGTTGAGGCCGAAGCGGTAGGACTCGTCCTTCACGCACAGGTTGCCGAGGCCGAGGCGCGCGGCCTGGCCGTCCAGGCGCGCGAGCGGGGTCACGGAGTACTGCGGGAAGCTCTTGTGGAAGGCGCGTGCCTTCTTCACGTTCTCGAGGGACATGATGCCGAGGTGAGCATCATCGCTCTTCGGCATCTCGTTGATGGCCCACTTGATCTTCTCGCTCACGTTGCCTCTCCTTCTTTCGGTGGTTCCCTTTACCGGTCGCTTGCCTTTGACTTTTTGTTTGGTCAGCAAACAATCAGTTTGTATTTCCAAATATAAGCATGGGTTTGCTCGGATTCAAGGGTTGATTTACCCGGTCGGCTGAGCGTTGCGTTAATTTCCGTGAACGCAACGCTCACCGATGTTTTCGCGCCGTTCCCGGCATTTGACGCGCACGCAATGTGGAGGTGCTTTGACGAAGAGAGACCCGCCCCGCGCACAGGGGAACCATGCGCCGAGCGGGCCTCAACGAGCATTTAAGCCTGGTGCGTCGGGGCGCGGTCATGCCCCGTTCCCCCAGTCGATGATGATCGTGGAGTCGTCCATCTTTCCGTTGCCCTTGTCGGAGCCGTCGCCCACGCTCACGTCGTAGCCCAGCCGCTCGAGGTCGTGGACGAAGCGGGCGAGCTGCGTGGAGTACTCGTTGAGCAGGCGCGCGGTCTGGATCGGGCTGATCATGTCCTGCGGGCGGCCGTAGATGATGTCGCAGATCGCGTCGGCGACATAGGTGTTCGAGTTGCCCACGAGGTCGTTGTAGAAAGAGTTGCCCTCGCCGGCGCAGTCGATGTCGCTCGGGGCGAACTTGACCGAGAGGTGCGTGCGGCCGAACTTGGAGTAGGTGCGGATGCGGGTGTCGGTGCGCCCGATGGCGTTCTTTATGGCCCAGCGCATCGCGGAGGCGGAGAGCGTGTCGTTCGCGGCGGTCTCGCGGTCGGGGCAGGCCTCCGCCGCGAGCTTTCGGGCTTCGTTCGCGTTGATGATGTCGAGCATGCGCTTCCCTTTCTGCGTCCCGTCGCATATCCGAGCAGAAGCATACTCGATGCGCGGGGCGCGGAAGGGCGCCGCGCGGGCAAAAGCCCGCGAACGGCGGGGGTCCCTGCCGCGCCGCGGGGCCGGGCCCCGTTGGCCAAGCTGCTGCCCGCGCCCGCTGCCCGCGCCCGCTTCCGGCGTCGCCGTCGCCTCCGCTAGCCGAGGTCGACCTCGCGCCCGGCGACGAACTTGCGGTCGATGCGGCCGCCCTCCTCGGCGAGGTAGACGTAGCGCTCGACGCGCTCCCAGACCGTGAGGTCGCGCGGGGTGCGGATCCCCGAGTCGTCGAGCACGAGGGCATCGAGGTCGTTGCCCTCCGCGAAGGAGCCGACGCGGCCGAAGAACGAGCCGCCGCCCGCCGTGGCCAGGTAGAACGCCTCCTGCGTGGAAAGAGGCGCCAAGGACTGGTCCACGAGGCGCCAACGGAGCTTGGAGACCGCCACGGCGTCGGCCATACAGCGCCACATCGAGAGGTCCGCGCCGCCCGCGACGTCGGTACCGAGGCCCACGTTCATGCCGAGGTCGAGGTAGCGTCGGATGGGCGCGATGCCGCTGGCCAGCTGTGCGTTGCTCTGGGGGCAGTGCGCGACGTAAGTGCCCGTGCGGCGCAGCAGGTCGACCTCCTCGTCGGTCGAGTAGACGCAGTGGGCCATCACCGTCTTTGGCCCGAGCAAGCCGAAGTGGTCGTAGGCGTCGCCGTAGCAGGTCGACCAGGGGCAGAGCTCCTTGACCCAATCGATCTCCGAGAGGTTCTCGGAAAGATGGCTCTGGACCGGCAGGCCGTCCTCGCGGGCGATGTCGGCCAGCTGCTCCATGAGGCGATCGGACACGCTCGGGGTGAAGCGCGGGGTCAGGACCGGGAACGTGCGCTCGTAGCGGCCGGCGACGTCGCCGAGCCAGCGGCGCGTGGCCTCGGCGGAGGCGTCCGTGCCTTCCACGAGGTCATCTGGGCTGTTGCGGTCCATATTGACCTTGCCCACGTAGGTGATAAGTCCCGTGGCCTCGAGCTTGTCCATGAGGAGCTCGGTTGCGGGCACATGGAGCGTGCCGAAGACGACGGCGCGGGTGGTCGGGCTGCGGCGCAGGTCGTCGGCGAAGATTCCGTAGGCGCGCTCGGCGTAGGCGAGGTCCTTGTACTTGGCCTCCTCCGGGAAGGTATGGGTGTTCAGCCACTCGAGGAGCTCGAGGTCCATGCCGAGGCCGCGGAAAGCGTACTGCGGGGCGTGCACGTGGATGTCGGACATGCCGGGCACGATGAGCTTGTCTCCGCAGTCAATAAAAAGCAGATCAGAGTACTCGTCTGGCAGCTCGGCGAAGACCCCGCGCGAGACGCCGTCCACGCACACGAGGTAGCCGCCCTCGGTGCACGAGACCTCCTTGGGCGAGACGGAGTAGCAGATGTTGCCCTTGAGGACGAATGACTTGGTTTCCATGGCTGCGTCCTTCTTTCTGGCGGCGCGAGGAGGCCCGCGTCAGCTCTCGCGCCGAATTTTCTGCAGGTAACGGTACACGCTCGGCACCGACACGTGGAGCGCCGTCGCCACGTCCGCGGCCGCGCCCTTGATGAGGAACGCGCCCGCGTCCTCGAGCCTGCGGACGACGTCGAGCCGCCCCTCCTGGTCGAGCTCCGAGGGGGTCTTTCCCATCGACGAGAGCAGGGCGTGCACCTGCTCGCCCACGCCTGTGTCGGTCCCGCCGAGCGAGAGCGTCTCGACGCTTGAGGAGCTGTAGGCGGCGCGCACGGCCTCGAGGTTCGTGTCGCGGCACTCCTCCGAGCCGCCGTGGCGGTACGCCTCCATGAAGGCGTTGATGGAATCCTCGAGGTCGCGGAACGGTTTGGGGTCGATGTTCACGCAGACCATGCCCACGATCTTGCCCTCGTCGCGAATAAAGAAGGACGAGCCCTGCAGCGGCCGGCCGTCGACGGTCTTGCACACGTAGTCGGTCACGTAGCCGAGGTCCGAGTCCGCGTAGCAGTCGGCCATCTTGCGAGCGAAGTCGGTGGCGGGGGCCCCGACGTTGCGGCCGGACACGTGGCCGTTCACGATCTTCACCACCGAGGACTCGGGCTCAGTGAGGTCGTGGAGCACGACCTCGGTCGCCGAGCCGAGCGCCGCGCCGAGGAAGTCGACGAGCGGCATCATGGCGGCTACTTTATCGTTCATGCGGTCCCTCCGGACAAGAAGTACTTACGCAGCCATTATATGGTCGGCGCGGGGCCTCCAGCCGCCGAGACGGGCCCAGCCTACGCCCCACATTCGTTGTGGACGATCTCAATGGCCTTCTCGACGCCGTCGATCACGTTCTGGTAGCCCGTGCAGCGACAGAGGTGGCCCGAGAGGTTCTTGCGGATCTCGTCGCGGGTGTAGGTCTTGCCGGTGTTGAGCATCTCGACCGCGCTCATGATGATGCCCGGGATGCAGAAGCCGCACTGGACGGCGAACTGATCGATGAAGGCCTGCTGGACGGGGTTGAGGGTGCCGTCGGGCGCCTGCAGGCCCTCGACGGTGAGGATGTCCTTGCCCTCGGCCCAGCTGGTGAGGTACAGGCAGGTGTCGGTCGCCACGCCGTCGATGAGGACGGTGCAGGCGCCGCACTCCCCCACCTCGCAGCCGCGCTTGACACTCGTGAGGTTGAGGCGGTTGCGCAGGGTGTCGAGCAGGCTCTCGCGCGGGTCGTAGCCCACCTGGACGCGCTTGCCGTTGACGGTGCAGGTCAGGATTCTCATATCCATTACAGGTCAGCCCCTCCCTTGCGCGCCGCATAGATGAGGGAGCGCTTGGACATCTCCTTGATGAGCTGCATGCGGAACTCCTTGCTCGCGCGCCAGGAGTCGCGCGGGTTCGTGCACGCGAGCGCGAGCTCGCCGATGCGCTCGGCCGCCTCGGCCACGTCGGTGCCGCGCACGGCGTCCTCCGCCGCGAGCGCGCGCATGGGCGTGGGGCCCGCGACGCCGAAGGCGAGGCGGATGTCGTCGATCGTGCGCTTGTCCGCCCCGAGCTTGACGAGGCAGCAGCAGCCCATGGTGGTGATCTCGAGGGCGCGCCTCTTGCCGTACTTGAAGTAGTGACCGGTGAAGCCCTCGTAGTGGTCCTTCGGGATTCGGATGCAGGTCAGGACCTCGTCGCGCTCCTTGTGGCTGCGACCGGGGCCAGCGTACCACTCCTCGATGGGGATGGTCCTTTTGCCCCGGACGGACTCGACGTCGAGAAGGGCGCCGTAGGCGAAGAGCGTGGAGGCGGAGTCGGCCGAGGTGGCAGCGGTGCAGACGTTGCCGCCGATGGTGCCGGAGACGCGCAGCTGCGGGCCGCCCGGGGTGTCGCAGGCCTCGCCCAAGGTGGGGACGGTCGCCTGGATGACGGGCGAGGTCGTCACGTGGTGGAACCAAGTGATGGGGCCTATCTCGACCGTGCCGTCGTCGGCCAGGCGCACGCCGTCGAGCTCGTCGGAAAGGCCGTGGATGGACACGAGGTGCGCGGGCGCGCCCTTGCCCTCGCGGAGCTTGACGAGCACGTCGGTGCCACCCGCGATGACCTCGGCCGCCGGGTCGTCGGCGAGCGCGCGGCAGGCGTCGGCCACGCTCGTGGCCTCGTACAGGGATTCGATGTCGTACATCTAGATCAGCCCCGCTTCCTTGAAGCCCTCGAACAGTCGCTGAGGGGTCATGGGCTCTACGTAGAACTTGACGCCCGTCGCGTCGAGGATCGCGTCGCGGATGGCCGCGGCCGGGCTGATGACGGGCGTCTCGCCCACGGCTTTGTTGCCGTAGGGGCCCGTGGGGTCGGGCTTCTCGACGAAGTCCGCCTTGAGGTCGGGCACGTCCATCGTGGTCGGGATCTTGTAGTCGAGCAGCGTCGGGTTGAGGACGCGCGCGGTCTTGGGGTCGATCTGCAGCTCCTCGTAGAGGCCGTAGCCGATGCCCTGGGCCATGCCGCCGTGGATCTGCTGCTCCACGAGTTTGGGGTTGATCAGACGGCCGGAGTCCTGGACGTTGATGATCTTGTTCACGGTGACCTGCGCGAGTGGGATGTCCACCGTGACGTCGGCGAAGGTGCAGCCGCCGGCGATCGCGTTAGTGTGGA
>NZ_DAWEMK010000018.1:10984-21422 GCF_052362415.1 Paratractidigestivibacter sp.
CGCGCTCAGCTGGTCGGCGGCGTTCAGGTTGTAGTATGCCTCGAGCGCGAAGGCGGGCAGGTCCCAGACTTTGTTTCCATCGCCGTCCCAGATGGCGTGGTCGCGCAGGTCGAGCTCGCCGGGGGCGCCCGCGCTGAGGTAGCGCGCGTAGTCGAGGATCTTGCGTCGCAGGGTCTCGCCGGCCTTCTTTACCGCGGCGCCGCTGACGTAGGTCTGGCGCGAGGCGTAGGCGCCGGAGTCGTAGGGCGTGACGTCGGTGTCCTGCTGCGAGACGATGTGCACGTCCTCGGTGTCGATGCCGATGGCCTCGGCCGCCATCTGCGAGAACACGGTGTCCGCGCCCTGGCCGATCTCGGTCGCGCCCATCTGGAGCTGGACGGTGCCGTCCTGGTTGAGCGTGAGCTGGGCGGTGGCGGTCTCGAGCGCGAAGGGCGCGACGGCGGTCTTGTAGACGAAGAACGCGACGCCCACGCCATGGCGGATGGGGCCGGTCTCGTTGGCGTACTCGCGCTTCTTGCGGTCCCACTCGATGTATTCCTTGCCTTTGGCCACGCACTCGGGGATGGCGCAGGTGTGCGCCGCGATGACGCCGCTCGGGGTGAACTCGTCCACGAACTTGTCTGTATAGACGTTCTTCAGGCGGAACTCGACGCCATCCCAGCCGTTGTCGTAGGCGATGTCGCCCATCAGGCACTCGGCCGCCCAGTTGCCCTCGGGCACGCCGTAGGCGCGCATAGCGCCCGTGTGCGGGCCGTTGGTGTGGATGGTGTAGGCCTCGGAGTGGGTCGCGACCTCGAGGTTGTGGTAAAGCCAGCGGAAGGAGTTCACGGAGTTGAGCACGAGGGCGTGGCCGTGGTGGACGTAGCCGCCGGTGTTGGAGTAGCCGACGATCTTGCGCGCGTGGAGTGCCATGTCGTCGCCGTAGGAGCACTCGATGTCGAAGGTCTTGGGCTGGCGGCCGGAGGTGTCCCAGAACAGCTCCTCGCGGCTGAGCTCCATCTTGACGCAGCGGCCGCCGAGCTGCTTGCAGATCCAAGCGTTGAGCGGCTCGTAGTGGACGTCCTGCTTGGTGCCGAAGCCGCCGCCGATGTAGGGCTTGATCACGCGGACGTCGCCCCAGGGGATGCCGAGCGCCTGACCGATGACGCGGCGCACGACGTGCGGAATCTGGGTGGAGCTGACGCAGACGATCTTGTGGCCCTCCATATAGCAGTACGAGACGCAGGTCTCGATGTGGACCTGGGACTGCTCGCGGCTCTCGCAGTGGATGCTCACATGGTGGTAGGCGGGGTCCTCGAGGGCCTCCTCGACGGTCTTGTAGCCCGCCTCTGCGAGCTTCTCGTCGGGGGTGCGGGCGCAAGTGTGGGTGACGATGTTGTCCGGCTTACGCTCTTGGACGGGCGGGTTCGTGCCCTTCATGGACTCGATCGCGTCGTAGACGACGGGGTACTCCTCGTACTCGACATGGATCTTCTTAAGCGCACGGTCGCAGGCGACGGTGTCCTCGCCCACCACAACGGCGATGTTGTCGCCGTAGATACGCACGCGGTCGTCGAGGAGCTTGCGGTCGGCCTGGTCGCGCTTGGGCGCCGCGGAGTCGGCGTACCACGGGTGGCCCGCGACGGGGTAGACGATGTCGGGCACGTCGAAGCAGGTGTAGATCGCGACGACGCCGGGGACCTCGAGCGCCTCGGAGGTGTCGATGGACACCACGCGCCCGTTGCCGATGGTCGAGTGCAGGAGCTTCGCCTCCAGGCACGGCTTCGGGCACAGGTCGTCGGTGAACTTGGCGCGGCCGGTGACCTTATCGGCGGCATCGACGCGAACGACCGGGCGTCCGACTTCCTTCAAGCTCTCCATAGGAGCACCTCTCCTTCGATAATCACGATAATAAAGAATTACCGTGTATTGGAGAGTATCATACCCGTCGCGGAAATCAACGTAGTATCTATACGGCGAACGGCAGGTTTCGAGCCTTGGCCGTCTGGGAGAACACCACTATTTACCTCTCGTTATGCATTTGTATGTCTAACGCTAGAAAGCTGGGTTCGCATCTGAACTAGTTCACTTCTTAATGGCACTCGTAAGCAGACCGCAAAATAAACAGGCACGACAGCGCCGCTCCGCGCCGTCGTGCCTGTCCCAAAATCGCCGCTCTGGGTAACAGCCATCCAGTGATGGATGCCCCCAGATGTTGTCCGTCAAATAAACGCCGCACAGGGTGACAGTCATTGCATGGTGAGTGTCACCGAATGATGTGTGTCCCAGAAAGCTGCACGCAATGACTGTCACCCAGCGTTGGTGTGGTTAGAACGTGCCGGCAGAGATCTGGTCGACGTAGTCGGAGATCTTCGACTGGACGTCGGAGGGGACCTTGTCGGAGAGCTTGCCAAGGGCGATGCCGCCGTTGACGAGGTTGGCCGCGATGGAGGCACCCTTGCCGTAGGCATCCTTGGCCACGCGGTCCATCGCGTCCTTCATGGGCCAGTTGATGACCGTGGAGGCGATGACGGTGGAGGTGCCGTCGAGGTCACGGGGCTGGGCGATGTCGAAGTGGTCGTCCGCGCCGGCCTCCTCGAGCGCCTCGCGCACGCCGTTGTCCGCCGCGGAGGCGTCGGACCACATGACGTCGACGTCGTGGGCATCGATGAGGGCCTTCGCGGCGCGCTTGCCCTCGCCCGCCTCGGTGAAGCCCGCGCCGAAGTCACTGAAGCCCTGGACCTTGGGGTTCACCTTCTGGGCCGCGGCGACGTAGGCGTCGTACTTCGCCATGGTCGACGAGAGCGCGTCGCCGCCGACGAAGCCGATGTTGCCCGTGGAGGTCATGAGGCCCGCCACGACGCCGGCGAGCGCGCCGATCTGCATAAAGTCGACCTCGACGACCTCGACGTTGTCGAGCGTCGAGTAGCCCGCGAGGTCGCGCGCGGGGTCGGCGTTGGTGAAGAGGAACTTGCAGTCGGGGCGCTGCTTGGCGACCTTGGCGACGACGTCGCCCCAGGCGGAGGCAAACTGCGTGCCGGCGGCCACGATGAGGTCGACGCCCTGGTCGGCGTAGGACTGGGCGAGGTCTGCGGAAGCCGCCGCCGTCGTGTTCTCCTGCGGCTCGACGAGCTGCCAGCCGCCGAGCTCCTTGCACGCGGACTTGATGGCGTCGTAGTGTGACTGTGCCCAGCCGCCGTCCTGCGCGGGGCCGGAGATGACGAGCGCGACCCTGCGGGTGCGCTTATCGCTCGGGGCGTCACCGGAGCCCGACGAGGAACAGCCGGCGATCGCCGCCGTCGCGGCGCAGGCGGCGCCGAGCTTGAGGGCCTCTCTCCTCGAAAGAACCGTGTTCATCGTCATTGTCTACCCCTTCCCGGCGCATCCAGCGCGATTCCTGTGGGCGGGACGCGAGCTGCGCCCCGCCCCTTCGTTTAGACGATTCTATCCACCGAGCCCGGCAAACCTAACAATAAGTTCGGTGAGCTGCCTTAAAGTGTGGCCTTAATGGCATCGACGTCGGCGTCAGAGATGAGCGTGCCCGCCTTGACCTGCTCGGTGTACTCGACGATCTTCTTCTGGACATCCTCGGGCACCTTGGAAGAGAACGAGCCAAGGTACGCGCCGCCGTTGTCGATGTTCGCCTCGATGACCTTGCCGTCTCCGAACTCGCCGGCCTCCACCTGGTCCATGGCCTCGCCGAACATCCAATCCGTGACGGTGGAGGTCACGACGCTCGGCTGGGCGTCGCCCACGGCGTCGATGGGCTGCGCGATGTCGAAGTGGGTGTCGGCGCCGGCGTTCTCGAACGCCTTGCGCGCGCCGTTGTCGACCGCGGAGGCGTCGCCCCACATGACATCGAGGCTCGTCGCGGCGATCCACTGCTCGCAGATCTTCGTGCCGAAGGAGGCATCGGTGAAGCCGGCCTCGAAGTTATAGGAGCCCTTAACCTGCTGGTTCACCTTCTGCGCGGCGGCGAGGCCAAGAGCAGAGGCCGTGCCGAAGACTCCCGCCCCGAGCTTGACCGCGTCGCGTCTGGTGATGTTCATGGTGGTTCCCTCCCCCCTTACCGAGGCCGAAGAGCCGTCGGCCCCTTTATCGAACAGAAGAGGGCAGGACGCAACGAGCACGTCCCGCCCTCGTGAAGACTATATGCCCCGAACCTTAAAACGACTGGCTAGGCGAGCGTGTCCTTGATCTTCTTGATGTCGTCGTCGGTGAGGAGCGAGCCGGACTTGATCTGGTCGGCGTAGTCGTTGATCTTGGTCTGGACGTCGGCCGGGACCTTGTCGGAGAACTTGCCGAGCGAGACGCCGCCGTTGTCCATGTTCGCGGTGATGGCCTTGCCGCCGCCGAAGGAGCCCTTCTCGATCTCGTCCATGGCCTGGTCGATCTTCCAGTCGGTCACCGTGGAGGCGATGACGGTCGGCTGGGAGTCGCCCATGATGTCGATGGGCTGCGAGATGTCGAAGTGGGTGTCGGCGCCGGCGGCCTCGAGGGCCTTGCGCGAGCCGTTGTCGACAGCGGAGGCGTCGCCCCACATGACGTCGACGTTGTAGGAGTTGATCCACTGCTCGGTGAGCTGGGTACCCTTGGCGGCGTCGGAGAAGCCGGCCTCGAAGTTGTACTGACCCTGGATGGAGGGGTCGATCTTCTGGGCGGCGGCCAGGTAGGCGGAGTACTTGTTGATCGTGGAGGGGAGCTTCATGCCGCCGATGAAGCCGATGGACTTCGTCTGGGTCATGAGACCCGCGATGACGCCGGCGAGCGCGCCGAGCTGCGTGAAGTCGGGCAGGACGGTCTCGACGTTGTCGGTGCTCTCGTAGTCGCCGAGCTCCTGCTCGGGGTCGGTGTTGGTGATGAGGAAGTGCACGTTGGGGTGGGAGTCCGCGGCATCCGAGGCCACCTCGGCCCACGTAGAGGCGAACTGGTTGCCGTTGCCGACGATGAGGTCGACGTCCTGGTCGACGTAGGACTCGGCGGCGGTGGCGGCGTCGGCGTTGGCGGTGTTCTCCTTGGGCTCGAGCATCTCCCAGTTGGGGTGCTTCTCGAT
This sequence comes from Paratractidigestivibacter sp., assembly GCF_052362415.1. Taxonomy (NCBI): domain Bacteria; kingdom Bacillati; phylum Actinomycetota; class Coriobacteriia; order Coriobacteriales; family Atopobiaceae; genus Paratractidigestivibacter; species Paratractidigestivibacter sp. The sequence goes on from NZ_DAWEMK010000018.1 coordinate 16,017, forward strand.
GGCGCGCTTGAGGGACTCGTAGTGGGCCTGGTCCCAGCCGCCGTCGGTGATGATGCCGCTCATGATCATGGCGACCTTGTAGGAAGACTTCTTCTCGGTGGAGTCGCCGTCGGACTTCTTGTCCCCGGAGTCGGACGAGGACCCGCCGCAGGCGGCAAGTCCCAGGGTGGCCGCGGCGGCGCCGGAAAGGCCGAGGAACTGACGACGATCGAGGCTGTGCTTGGACATGGTTCTTCCCTTCTACCGTGCGGGCGCGTGTGCGCCCGCTTTCCCTTACTCCCCTTCTACCCGGACGGGCAGAAGGCAGTGCAGATACCCGCCGGCACAGGGTTACCGAAAGACCGGTGGGCTTGGAACCAAGTGACGACTAACGGGACTCGCGGAAGTACGGCTTGCCGTTCGCCTTCGGGCCACCGTGCTTGGAGCCGAAGAACATGAGGGCGACGATGGTGAAGATGTACGGGATCATCTTGAAGAACATGACCGGGGCGGACTGGAAGCTCGCCTGCAGGGCCACGTTCAGGCCGTCGAAGAAGCCGAACAGCAGGCTCGCGAGCATGACGCCCACCGCGCTCCAGCGACCGAAGATGACGGTGGCCAGGGCGATGAAGCCGCGGCCGGCGACGATGCCGTCGGTATAGATCGGGGTGTAGCAGATGGTGAGGAAGGCGCCGCCGGCGGCCGCGAGGGCGCCGCAGACAATGCACGCGACGTACTTGATGCGGACGACGTTGATGCCGAGGGTCTCGGCGGCCTGGGGGTTCTCGCCGACGGAGCGGAACGAGAGGCCCGCGCGGAAGCGCTTGAAGAAGAACGAGACGAGCGGCACGAGCAGGAACGCGATATAAGCGAGCAGCGTCTGGTTAAAGAGGCCGTTGCCGATGATGGGGATGTCGGCGAGGCCGGGGATGGCGATGCTCGCCATCTGGGCGCCCGTGGCGTTGTCGGGGTTGGAGCCGACGAAGAGGTTGTAGCCGAACAGCGCGATGGCAGGGGCCAGGATGTTGATGGCCATGGAAGTGACCACCTGGTCCGAGCACAGCGTGATCGTGCAGAAGGCGTAGATCATGTTGATGAGCACGCCCGCCGCCATGCCCGCCAGAAGGCCGAGCCAGAGGTTGCCGGTGACCTTGCCGACCGCGAAAGCGACGAAGGCGCCGACGGCCATGATTCCCTCGAGGCCGATGTTCACGAGGCCGGCGCGCTCGGAGAAGACCTCGCCCAGGGACGCGAGCAGGATGGGCACGGCGCCCATGGCCATGGCCTTGATGATGGTTGGAAGCGCGACCATGAAGTCCATTACGCGGTCACCTCAGCTTTCTTGTTCTTGGAGCCAAGGCCGGCGAGAAACGCCTTGACCTTGGGCAGCTTGACCATGGCCATGCCGGCGACGGCGAAGATGATGATCATGCCGCGGATGATGTCGACGATGGCGGTGGGCACGCCGATGACCGACTGCATCATCGTGCCGCCCGTGGACAGGATGCCGAACAGCAGCGAGACGACGAGGGCGCCGATGGGGTTGAGCTGCGCGATCAGCGCGATGGCCACGCCGTCGAAGCCGAAGCCGGAGCCGAAGCCGTCGGCCAGGCGGAAGGGGGTCTTGCCGAAGAGCTCGATCATGCCGCCCATGCCGGCGATGGCGCCGGAGATGACGAAGGCGAGAAGGGTGAGCAGGCGCACCGGGAAGCCGTTGACGCGCGAGGCGGTCGGGCTCATGCCGACGGCGCGGATCTTGAAGCCGAAGCTCGTGCGGAAGATCACGTACCAGACGAGCAGCCCCAGAATGATGGCGAGGAGCACGCCGAGGTGCGCGGGGCCGACGTCGACGAGGTGTGCGGACTTGGGCATCGCCGGGGTCTGCGGGAGCCCCTGGTCAGAGTAGACGTTCTTGTAGAGGAACTCCATGAAGTACAGGGCGATGTAGTTGAACATGATCGTCGTGATCATCTCGTTGAGCCCGCGGGTGATCTTGAGGATACCCGGGAGCAACGCCCACAGGCCGCCGAAGACGATGCCCGCCACGAGGGCGACGAGCACGGCGGGGACGCCGGTGAGGCCGAGGGTGATCACGATATAGGCGGCCGCGGAGGCGCCCATGATGAACTGACCCTCGCCGCCGAGGTTGAAGACGCCGCACTTGTACGCGAAGACCGCGGCGAGCGACGTGAACACGAGCGGGCAGGCGCGCTCGAGGGTCTTGCCGATCTTGCCCATGTCGCCGAGGGAGCCCTGGAGCATGGCGCCGTAGCCCTCGATGGGGTTCTTGCCGAGGCAGGCGATGATGATCGCGCCGACGACGAGCGCCAAAAGGACCGAGACGACGGGCGTGAGGACCGAGAGCATCTTCTCGTGCTGCTGCTCCGGCGTGAGCTTGCGTTTGGTGTTTGCCACTGTGTATCCCCTCCTACTTTCCGGCCATGGCGAGCGAGATCTCCTTGATCGGAGGGTTCGCGCCGGGGTAGGTACCCATGATCTGGCCCTCGAAGAGGACCGTGATGCGGTCGGAGAGCTTCAGGACCTCGTCGAAGTCCGCAGAGATGAGCAGGACGGCGCAACCCGCGTCGCGCTGGGCGATGATCTGGTTGTGGATGAACTCGGTCGCGCCGATGTCCAGGCCGCGCGTCGGGTAGACGGCGACGAGGAGCTTCGGGTGGCTGTCGAGCTCGCGGGCGAGGATGACCTTCTGCTGGTTGCCGCCGGAAAGCGAGCGAGCCGTCTGGTTGACGGAAGTGCAGCGGATGTCGTTCTCCTCACGGAGCTTCTCGGCGTACTCGTGGATGGCGTCGAGCTTGAGCCACGCGCCGTGGCCCGCGCTGAAGCGATCGGACTCGGTCTGCTTGAGCACGAGGTTCTCAGCGATGGTCATGTCGCCCACGAGGCCCATCTTGTTGCGGTCCTCGGGGATGTTCGCGAGGCCGGAGTTGATGAAGTCGGAGGGGCTGAACAGCGCGATCTTCGTGCCGTCGGGGCCGATGACCTCGCCGCCTTCGGGCTTGATGAGGCCGGTGACCAGCGCCGCGAGCTCGGACTGACCGTTGCCGTCGATGCCGGCGACTCCGAGGATCTCGCCGTTGTGGATGGCGAGGCTGACGTCCTTGAGGCCGCCGTGCTTGAGCTCGGGGCGGTAACTCACGTCCTTGAGCTCGAAGGCGACCTCGCCGGGCTCGGTGACCTTCTGGTAGGTGTTCTCCGTGAACTTCTGGCCGATCATGAGGTCGGCGAGCTCCTGCTCGGTGGTGTCGGCGACCTTGACGGTCTCGACGGACTTGCCGCGGCGAAGGACCGTGACGTAGTCGGAGATCCGCATGACCTCGCGCATCTTGTGCGAGATGAAGATGATCGACTTGCCCTCGTCGGTGAGGGAATGCATGATGTCGAAGAGCCCCTCGACCTCGAGGTCGGTGAGCACGGCGGTCGGCTCGTCGAGGATGACGAGGTCCGCGCCGCGGAAGAGCACCTTCATGATCTCGACGCGCTGCTGCATGCCGATGGACATGTCGCCGACCTTCTCGTCGAGGTCGATCTCCATGCCGTAGCGCTCCATGATCTCCTCGACCGCCTTGCGGTCGTCGGCCAACTGGAGCAGCGGCGAGTTATGGCGCTTGTCCCCCAAAATGATGTTCTCGAGGCCCGTCATGTCCTCGATGAGCATGAAGTGCTGGTGCACCATGCCGATGCCGTGCTCGACGGCGACGCCGGGACTGGTGATGTGCACCTCCTGGCCATGCATGAAGATCTTTCCCTCAGTCGGCTGGTACAGGCCGATGAGGACGTTCATGAGCGTGGACTTGCCGGCGCCGTTCTCGCCCAGGAGCGTATGGACCTCGCCTTCCCCTACGGTCAGGTTAACGTCCTGGTTGGCATAGAACGAGCCGAAGCACTTGCTGACGTTTTCCATCCTCAGCAGTTCCGCCACGTCATCCTCCTCTCCTCGTTGTTCACTCGAGTTCCTAGCCTAGGTTAACCAAAAAACGTGACGCACTGGTTTCGAATTCGGGCGAGCTTGTAAAGGCATATTTACAGGCAAGCTAACAAACTTTTTGAACTAGCTGGTAGAGCAGGAATACCTGAACACATGTTGCTTTTGAATAATTCTATAGATACAAAGAAACCCGCGGCGCACAAGGTCGCGGGTGGTCAGTTTGGACGGTAGGCGGTCAATAAAACCGCAGGTCGTTGTACTTATAAATACCTAACGCAAACGGCTCGCGCAAACGAGAAGGCGGGCGCGAAGGTGAGTTCGCGCCCGCCCTGAACGGTCATGCAGGTCTGCCCTGCGACCTAGCGCTTACGGCGGTGGGAGTAGTAGGTGTCCTCCATGGGGAGGTTCGGGCGGAGCTTGCCGTCCCAGGCGTGGTAAGCGTTCTGGACCGCCGGCGCCGCCGGGATCGTGGCGATCTCGCCGATGCCCTTGCCGCCGTAGGCGACGGGCAGCTGTTCGTCGCGCTCGACGTAGATGGCGTGGATCTCGGGGATGTCATCGGCGCGAAGAAGCCCGAGCGTTCCGTACTTGGCCGTGGGCACGCAATCCTTGCGCGGGAAGTCCTCGGTGAGCGCGTAGCCCATGCCCATGAGCACGCCGCCCTCGATCTGGCCCTGGATAGCAATGGGGTTGATGACGCGGCCGGAGTCGTGCGCTGCGTAGACCTCGGTGACCTTGCCCTCGTCGTTCAGGATGACCACGTGCGTGGCGAAGCCGTAGCAGATGTGGCTCTTGGGGTTGGGGACGTCGGCGCCGAGCTTGTCGGTCGGCTCGAGGTACTCGTAGAAGAACTCGTGGCCCTCGAGGGCGCGCAGGCACGCAGCGGGGTCCTTGGCGTGGACGCCGTGGCCGGGCGTGAGCTGCTCGGCCGGCACCTCGAAATCGGTGCCGTCCTCGAAGGTATGCTTCTTTCCGTCGCCCTTGGCGCGGACGGGGCCCTCGGGCACGGGCTCGCCGGCCTCGACCTTGAGCATGGCGTCGCGCAGCAGGAACGCCGCGCCGCGCACGGCCTCGCCGGTGACGACCGTCTGGCGCGAGCCGGAGGTCGTGCCGGAGTCGGGCGCGGCCTCGGTCGAGCACTCGCCGTTGGCGATGCTCGCCAGCGGAAGGCCCGTGGCCTCGGCGACGTCCTGGAGGAAGACCGTGTTGCAGCCCTGGCCGATGTCGGAAGTGGCGGCGTAGATCACGGCGCGGCCGTCCTCGATGCGGATGTTGCAGCGGCCGGCATCCGGCAGGCCCACGCCGACGCCCGCGTTCTTCATCGAGCAGGCGATGCCCGCGTGGCCGGGGTGCGCGTAGTAAGCGTCCTTGACGGCCTCAAGGGTCTCCTTGAGCGCCGTGGAGCAGTCGGCAATCTGGCCGTTGGGCAGGACCTCGCCCGGCGCGATCGCGTTGCGGTAGCGAATCTCCCACGGGTCGAG
>NZ_DAWEMK010000018.1:21432-24661 GCF_052362415.1 Paratractidigestivibacter sp.
GGTCCGCACAGCGACGCGTAGGCGCCCGTGTCGAAGTTGATCTCGCAGTCGAGGCCGGTGAAGATGCCGTCCTTGTCGCAGCCGAGGGTGAAGGTGCCCTCCATCGGGTGGCGCTTGGGGTGGAAGTTCAGCGACTCCTGGCGCGTGAAGCGGTACTTGACCGTGCGGCCGAGCTTATACGCGGCGAGCGCGGCGAGGTGCTGGCAAGACACGTCCTCCTTGCCGCCGAAGCCGCCGCCGACGAGCATGGTCTGGACGACGACGCGGTCGGGCTCGGAGTCCCAGCCGAACATGTGCGCGCACTCCTTGCGGGTGTCGTAGGCGCCCTGGTCGGTGGACCAGATCTTCACGCCGTTCTTGTACGGGGCGGCGACGGCGCACTCGGGCTCGAGGAACGCGTGCTCGGTGAAGGGCGTGGTGAAGGTCCCGGTCGCCGTGAAGGCGGATTCGGCGAGGGCCTTCGCCGCGTCGCCGCGGGTGACGTGGCGGCTCTGGCAGACGTTGTCCTTGAGGACGACGTGGTTGCCGAAGGCGTTGAAGGAGTCATGGACAAGAGGCGCGCCATCGGCCTTGGCCTCGGCGATGTCGCGCACGGGCTCGAGCACCTCGTAGGTGACCTTGACGGCCTTCTGGGCCTTCTCGAGGGTCTTTGTGTCCTCGGCCACGACGAGGCAGATCACGTCGCCCACGCAGCGCGTGATGTCGCCCTCGGCGATCATGACGTCCCAGTCCTGGATAAGGTGGCCGACCTGATTGACGGGAACGTCCTCGGCGGTGAGGACGCCGAGGACGCCCGGCATGGAGCGGGCCTTCTCGGCGTCGATCTTGACCACGCGGGCGCGCGGGTACTTGGAGCGGACGGCGTGCGCGTAGCACATGTCCGGGAAGTCCCTGCTCGTGAGGTCGTCGGGGTACTGGCCGAAGCCGAGCACCTTGCGGCGGACGTCGATGCGGAAGATCTGCTTGCCGACGGCGTAGTCGTCGCCGCGCTCGAGGTCGGGGTCGACGGCCTCCTCGCCGCGCAGAATCGCGCCCGCGAGCTTGATGCCGTCGATGATGCGCTTGTAGCCCGTGCAGCGGCAGACGTTGCCGCGGATGGCCTCCGCGATCTCGGGCGAGGTCGGGTCGGGGTTGCGGCGCAGCAGCGCGGCGCCGGCCATGACCATGCCCGGGATGCAGAAGCCGCACTGGACGGCGCCGGCCTTGCCGAAGGCGTAGACGAACGCCTCCTGCTCCTCGCGCGTGAGGCCCTCGATGGTCGTGATCTTGTGGCCCTGGGCGAGCTTGGTCGTCAGGACGCACGCCTTCACGGCCTGGTCGTCGACGATGATCGTGCAGGTGCCGCAGGCGCCCTCCGAGCAGCCGTCCTTGACGCTCGTGAGGAGCAGGTCGTCGCGCAGGTAGCGCAGGATGGACTTGTTCTCGGAGGTGACGTGCTCCTCGCCGTTGATGAGGAGGCGGTATTCCTCTGCCATGGTGTGTATCCTCCCCTAGTTGGCGGTCAGGATGCCGAACGCGTCGCGGATCACGCCGCGCGGGCACTTGGTCGCGCACATGCCGCAGGCGATGCAGGCCTCGAAGTCGATGATGGCGTGGTTGTCGACCACGCGGATGGCCCCCGCAGGGCAGGCGCGCTCGCAGGCGCCGCAGGCGATGCAGCTGCTCGTGCAGATCTTGCGCGCGGAGGGGCCGGCGTCCTTGTTCGAGCAGCGGGCAGTGATGTTGTTGCGCTTCTGGACAAGCTGGATGATGTCCTGCGGGCAGGCGCGGGCGCACAGGCCGCAGCCGATGCACGCCTCCTCGTCGACGCGCGCGACGCCGCGCTCGTCGAGCTCGATCGCGCCCTTGCGGCAGGCGCTCACGCAAGCGCCGCACCCGACGCAGCCCTGCTCGCAGAACCCGACACCGGTGCAGCCGCCGTTGCACATGACGACCGCGACGGGGCGCGGCTTGCGAGGGGCCTTGGTTTTCTTCTCTGTGGCCATGCGAAGGCCTTTCTAACCGTTAACTATTTTCAGAACAACGCTCGTGCGAAGTATCCGGACCGGCAGGGGGTTTCTTGCCCCTTGCCGGTCCGGGGAGGGAATGACGAAAAGGGACTGTCCCTTTTCGTCATTCCCCGATTACTTGGCGAGGAGGTAGGAGTGGGAGTCGCGCACGGCCTTGATGGTCAGGCGCGCCTCCTCGGGCAGGCCGCAGGCGGCATCGTCGACGTCATAGGCAGCGGTCTTGCCGTCGAGGCGGACGAGGAAGGTGCCGTCGGCCTGGGGCAGGAAGCCCTGGTTCTCGGAGTTGCCCATGTCCTCGGCGCTCCAGAAGAGGGTGAGCTTGTCCTTGAACGGGCGGCCGCTCCACGGGCAGAACACGGCGCAGTTGCCGCACTCGTTGCACATGCCGTCGACGTGGACGACCTGGTGCTGGGCAAGGCCCGGGACGGTGATGGAGACGTTGGCGCGGTTCGGGCAGACGTCGCAGCAGGCCTCGCATACGGTGGCGCAGCCGAGGCAGCCGGAGTCCTTGGCGCACTTCGGGCAGCCGAGGCGCAGGTCGCCCTTGCGCGCGTAGCAGTCGGACTCGTGGCCGGAGCGGACGTTGGCGGCGGCGTAGGCGCTGAAGTCGACGCCGAGCATCTCCTTGGCGACCTCCTGCGCGTCGGCGATCGCGTCGACGAAGCGGGCAGGCCCGCGGCGGCAGTCGCCCGCGGCCCAGACGCCCTCGACGCCGGTGGCGACGCCGGCCGGGCGGCCGCGACGGTCGGTCTGGACGCCGGCGGCCTCGTAGACGCCGCCCTCGATGTGCTCGCCCACGGCGCAGATCACGGCAGTGGCCGGGACCTCGACGGTCTCGCCGGTGGCCACAGGGCTGCGGCGGCCGGACTCGTCGGGCTCGCCCAGGACCATCTTCTCGCAGGTGAGGACGCCGTCGCGCACGCCCTTGGGGGCCAGGAGCTCGCAGAGCTCGACGCCCTCGGAGAGAGCCTCGGCCAGCTCCTCCTCGTCAGCGGGCATGTAGCGCTTGGTGCGGCGGTAGACGATGCGGACGTTCTTCACGCCGGGGAGGCGCTTAGCCACGCGGGCGGCGTCCATGGCGGTGTTGCCCGCGCCGACGATGGCGACGTCGGTGCCGAGCGAAGAGAGGTCCTCGCCCTTCTTTGCCGCGCCGAGGAACTCGAGGACGTCGATCTCGTCGCCGTACTCGAGGCCGACGTGGCCGGGCGCCCATGCGCCGC
>NZ_DAWEMK010000019.1:0-6826 GCF_052362415.1 Paratractidigestivibacter sp.
GGGGCCCACGGCCTGCTCCTGGCCGAAGTAGCCGTCGAGGGTACGCGGGCGCATGCGGGCCGCGAGCGGCGCGTTGTCGTTGCGCCGGGCGGTCTCTATGTGGGTGAACAAGGTATCCATGGGAACGATTGTACGACATCGAGCGCGTGGCGCGCCCCGGGGAGACTCCCCATGTGCGCAAAGTGACCTCGCGCACTTCGTGCGCTCCGAAGCACTTTGCTTGCACGCGGGGGCTCCCGTCCCGCGCCCGGGCTTCAACCGTTAAGGACGGACGCCATCGCCGAAGTAGCCGCGCAGGGGGAAGAGCTTCGCCGAGTCGGGGAAGACCGCCTGGCAGGTGGCCATGAAGTAGTCGTCGGTCATGGAGCTGATGAAGTCGACGACGGTCTGCTCGGGGTCGTCTTCCCAGTCGTAGGTGCGCCCGTAGTGGGAGAGCCGCCGCTCGCAGCCGCGCACGTGCTGGCAGAAGATCGCCGACGACTCGTCGCCCGCGCGCAGGGCCTCCAGCTCGTGGTCGAACAGCGCGTCGAAAAGCTGGGCGCACTCGCGCCCAAGGCCGCTGTTCACCTCGCCCGCGCCATAGATCTTCTCGTAGTTCTCGTGCTTGGCGCGGCGAAGCTCCTCGAAGCCCTCCTTGCTCATGGCGATGCGGTCGCGGCCGACGCTGTTCTCCACGACGTCCACGACGAACGACTGCAGCGCCCACGAGTTGTACGCGCCGCCCAGCCCGTCGTCGAAGGCGTCCTCCCCCAGAAGGCCGGCGCGGATCGCGTCCTGGCGGTCTTTGCCCACGTAGGCGATGATGTCGGAGATGCGCACGACGCATCCCTCGAGTGTCATGGGACGCAGATGCCCGATGGCGCCCTCCCCCGTCTCCCAGCAGGAGGCGACCACGCGGTCGAAGGTGTCGAACTCGGCCAGCCCGCTCGTCTCGAAGACCTGCTGCTCGAACTCGCCGTTGTGGGTGAGGCAACCGTCGAGGGTCTGCAGGCTCACGTTGCGCCCACCGAGGACGTCGATCACGCGGACGGACTGCACGTTATGGAAAAACCAGCGCCCCGTGCGGGCATGGTAGGCATCGTTCAAGAACCGCTCGCCGGCGTGGCCGAAGGGCGTGTGGCCGATGTCGTGCCCGAGCGCGATCGCCTCGATGAGGTCGAGGTTGAGGCCGAGCGCGCGTCCGATGTCGCGCGCGACGCGGGCCACGAGCTGGACGTGCAGCCCGCGGCGCGAGAGGTCGTCGTTTGCCCGGAAGCTGAAGACCTGGGTCTTGCCCGACATGCGGTTGTACGCCGGCAGGTGGACGATCTTCTCGGCATCGCGGACGAAGGAGGGCCGAAGCGCCGTGTCGCGGTCGCGCTCCGCGGAGCTGCGGCGGATGGCCGAGGAGCTCTTGCAGGCAAACGGCGAGAGCGCGCCGGAATCGACGCGCTCAGCCACCGCGGCGCTCGCCGCGGGCGAAAGCTCACCGGTCAGGCCCGGCGCTAATTTGTTTCGGCCCATCTGTGGCACAGGGAAACCTCCCGAGCGGCCCCGCGCCCGCGCTACTCGCGGACGATGAGGCAGCCGCGGTACACGTGATCGCGGCTCTCGCCCATTATGTCCTTCTCGGCGGCGCCGGGGAAGACCCCCGCGAGCTTGCCGTCGAAGACAAAGAGGCCCAGGCTCTCGCCAGCGACGGAGGACTCGGAGCCCGGCGCGGGGACGTGGGCCTCGATGAAGGCCATCTCGTCGTCGGTGAACACGCTCATGGCCTCGGGGGCGCGGAGCGCGTCGAAGAGCGCGTCGGTCGCGCACGCCCAGGTCGAGAAACCGCCGACCACGCAGGCGAGGCCGTGGCGGGCGGCCTCCACGAGGGCATCGGTGCCGGGGCAGACGCGGGTCGCGATCTCCTCGGTGGTGGCTAGGCGGTACACGCAGTCGATGGGGCCGTTCTCGTCGACGAGGCGGGAGACGCCGGCCGCCTGCTCGATGCGCAGGCTGCAGATGTCGACGAAGCGGGCGTAGGTGCCCTGCTCGCCGAGGCGCTCGCAGATGTCGGCGACCTCGTCGAGGTCGGCCTCCTCCGGGTAGCCGACGACGCCGAGCGCGGGCGAGTCGGCGTGGTGGGTGCCGGTGTTGGCGTTCGCCCAGGTGCGGTAGGTCGCGCGCAGGGTCTCGACGAGGGCGTCGACGGAGTCGGGGGTCTCGATGGAGGGGTGCTTCTCGGCGAAGGCGCGGTAAGCGGAGGTCATCTGCTCGGCGCGGGTGACCTCGACGGTCGAGGTCAGGCCGGTGAAGCCGTCGACCGAGATGCCGCGGACCTGAAGCGCGCCGGTGCGGCCGCTGAAGTCAACGTCGACGCGGGCGAGCGGCACGAGCGCCTCATAGCCGGTAGGAACGAGGGTGAGCTGCTCGACCTCGGGGGTGAACCCGAAGCGGGCGCGGAAGGAGGCATCCTTGAGGTAGAGCGCAGCGACCTTGTTCATCACGGAGCCGAGGGTCTCGGCCGCCGCGGCGAGGATCTGCTCCTGGCCGGAGCTGAGGATCAGCGGGGCGGCGGACCAGGCAAGGGAGCCGCGGCGATGGGCGGCATGGGTGGAAGCGAGGTAGGCGTCGGCCTTGGCAAGGCTCCCGTCCTCGACGGCGCCGCGCACGGCGTCCTCGTACTCGGACTCGAGAGCGGAGAAGTTCTGGGCCATCGTTCCTCCAAAAAGTTGAAGTGTCGACTATTCGGCGAACGGTAGAAAATCACCGTCCAGCGGATTGGCAGGCATTTTAGCCGTTTTATGCCGACACATGTCAACAAAAAAATTGTTGATGGCTCAATTTATGTACGAGATGTGGAGTACTTCTTGCTGATTAAGCCTCTGAGCTGGTATTTTGATTCAGCGCAAGCTCGGCGGAGCTCCTCAATTTTTCATAGAACGCGACCTGGCCGTTGGGCCCGGGGTGGTCGGATCCGTCGATGAGGAAGGACGGGTCGGGCGGCAAGAGGGACTCGCCGTCGACCACGCTCATCTGCGGGTGGCGGGCCGCGGCCTCCCGCGTCGCGCGCGCGACGTCGGCGAAGCAGCTGGCGGGGTGGGTCGGGTAGCGGTCCTCCGTGTGATAGCTCGGCGTGAGCACGAGCGTCGGGACGGCGGGCCAGGCGCGCGAGACCTCAGAGAGATACGCGGTCGCGTCGCGCTCGACGGCGGCGGCGCGGCACGGCTCGAAGCGATAGTTGGCCCCGAACTCGACGACCACGAGGGCGGGCTCCGTCGCCGATGCGGCGTCCGCGACGGAGCCGGGCTGGAACACCTGGCCGCCGACGCCCTGGTTCACGAGGCCGAGCCCGAGCGAGTCGGCCAGGAGCGCCGGCCAGGTGAGCGCGGGGTCGAGCGAGGTGAAGCCCTGCGCGATGGAGTCGCCGAGGACCAGAAGGTCGCGCGAGGCGCCAAGGGGCCGCGCGTACGTGCCGTCGCCGAGAACGAGCCCGAGGCGGCAGCCAGTCAAACAAGGCAGCCACAGGCGCACGCGGCGCTTCCTTCCGGGGACGGCGCCCGCGGCGAAGCGCACGAGGCCGTCAGCGCCCGGCTCGCGCGCCCCGAGCCGCTTGCCGTCGACATCGAGCGAGAAGCCGTCGTAGGGCGGGCGGACCCCCGGGTTCGCGTCGAGCATGTCGTCGATCATCGACTGGGACCCCGACGGGAAGCGGTCCATCTGCGCCTCGAAGGCGAGATGCGCCGAGTCAGTCTCGAACTCGAGACGGATGCCGGCGGTGCACGCGGCCATCTGGCGGTAGAGCCTCGGGTGCCACGCGGCCATGCCGCCGAGCTCCCGGACCTGCGCCGGAGTAAAGCGGCAGGGAACGACCCTCCCCCGCTCGTCGATGCGGGCAGAAAGGGCGCCGCGCATGAGGTCGGCGGCGTGTGCGAGCTCGTGTGCCTCCACGCTACCTCCCGAAGACTTCCTCGAGGACCTTGATGACGCCCTGCTCCTCGCAAGGGTCGCACACGAGGTCCGCGATCGCCTTGAGCTCCTCGGAGGCGTTGCCCATGGCCACGCCCGTGCCCGCGAGGCGCAGCATATCCGCGTCGTTGCCGGCGTCGCCGAAGGCCATGACCTGCGACGCGTTTATTCCGAAGGTGTCCATGAGGGCACGGATGCCGGTCGCCTTCGAAACGCCCGGCTGGACGACGTCGAAGTAGCCGAAGCCGCCGCCGAACCCGGAGTCGACGACGCTCACCGAATGGCCGCATGCGGCGGAGAAGAGCTCGACGGTGGCCGTGAGCTCGTCTTCGTTAACGCGCGACCAATACATGAGCACATCGGACGAGGGTGCTTCCTCCGCCAAGGAGCCGACGTGGACCATGTTGTGCGAGTACATGGTCATCTCCTCGACGAAGCCGGGGTCGCCGCCGCGCTCCACGAAGGCGCCCTGCGCGCAGACGGCGCAAAGGGGGACCTCGGGGTGGGCCGCGTGGGCGGCGAGGACGCTTTCCACGGCGGCGGGCGGCATCACACTGATGCGCGGGGCCGCGCCCTCCGGCTCGACGTAGGCGCCGTTCGAGGCGATGATCGAGAGGCGCGGGGCCATGTCCCCGAAGATATCCGAGACCTGGAAGCTCTGGTTGCTCGTCGCCACGGCGAAGCGGCAGCCCGCCGCGCGCATCCGATCGAAGACGGCGCGGAAGCGCTCCCGCGAGAAATCCTCGCCCCCGAGGTCGAGGAACGTCCCGTCCTCGTCCGTCACCACAAGCTTTACCTGATCTTTGTCAATCACGGCGTTTCTCCCTGAATTGCGTCTGCGCACGCAAGTTTATACTAGCCGCGCCCCCTCCCGCACCCTCACTGGGTGACAGTCGTTGCGTACAGCATTTCTCGCCGCTCATAACGACGTGATAACTACCCGTTGCCGAAACCCTGCGAGCTGACCTTGGCATAAGCGCCTCCAATCTTTTCGCGACTCTACGAGAAGTTGCGCCCGCTTGGAAGCAAATGAGCTAACGCGTATCTTACGGGTACCTTACCGGTATCTTTCCATGCAGGTAAATAGGTATGTTTTCATCAGGTCTTTAATTGTTGTTTCGGTCAGTGGCAGCGATTACGAGCGTAGGCGCATTTGATTCAATGTCTATTGTTAACATCACTGCGATTCTTTGTTGAAAGCCTGTAGAAATCGCTGCTAACGAATTCGACATGAAAGAAATAGCGCCGTTTAGCTCCGCATGTTATTGATGAACAGCATGATAACGGTAGTCGATGGGCACCACCAGCTGATGGGTGTCCCAGAAAGCTGCAGCCAATGACTGTCACCCAGTGATGGGTGGCAGCGGATGATGGGTGTCACAGAAAGCTGCACGCAATGACTGTCACCCAGTGAGGGTTACTCGTCGGGGGCGATGTCCTCGTAGAACTCGGCGCCGTCGTCGAGGCGCATGATGCCGACGCGGCCGAAGCCCGCGCCGCCGGCGGCGCCCGCGTCGATGTCCCAGCGGTCGGCCACGCCGCCCGTGGACTCGTCGGCGCCGATCTTGAGCATCCGCGCGTTGCCGTTCTCGTCGCGGACCGGCCCGTCGAGCTCGTCGCACAGACGGTTGAGGTACGGCGTCGGCGTGTGTCCCGCGATGACGATGGGGCCCTTGCCCATCTCGTCGACCAGCCCCGTGTGCGCGCCCCAGAAATCCTCGCGAATCCACACGAGGTCGTCGGGCGACTGCTCGGAGAGGAGGGCATCGAGCTTTTCGTCGTCCCAGGGAGCCTCGACCGTGACCGCAGCAGGATCGATTCCGGCATGCACGAGCAGGTAATCGCGCTCCCCCACCGTCACGTGAGCGTAGCGGGGCAGCGCGGCGATCCAGTCCACGACCTCATCGGCCTCCTGCTCGGTGAGCGACGCGAGCGCCTCGGAGGTCACGATCCCGCCATTGATGCCCCAGTTGGCAGCGCCGATGGAGTCGAGGTCATCGCCCGTATCCGACATGCACGCGAGCATAAGGTCCTCGTGGTTGCCCATGAGCACGTGGCAGTTGGGAAGCGAGCGCACGAGCTCGATGACGCCGAGCGGGTCGGGACCGCGATCGATCATGTCTCCCAAACAATAAAAGACGTCATCCTCGGAGGGATCGATCCTCGTCAACGCGCGGGCGAGGGGCGCCGCATGGCCATGCACATCGGAGAACACATATGTGGCCATCGGGCCTCCTCGATCTCAACCGTGCGGCGTCTCAGGCGCGCCGCGCGAACAACACCATTAGCTTACTGACAAGACGTCCGCCGTGCGCCGGGAACCCCAAGCGGCTTGCCAAACGGCAGCGCGCGCAAAGGAGCAGGCTTACCAGTCGAATTCCCCGTCGGGGTCCACCGGCTCGCCCTCGAAGTTGAGGCCGCCCGTGAGCTCGGCCGCCTCAGAGATGCCGAACTCGCCGGAGAACATCGCATCGAGCGCCGGGAGCACACAGGCACGCGCCGTCTCAAAGAGATCCTCGAACGAAGCGGTGGTCTCCTCGTGCGTGAAGGGGTTCTCCCAGACGCCGTGCCCGCGGTTGTCGAAGTCCGAGGACGCCTCGGCGCGCACGCGGTGCGCCATCGCCCCCACGAGCGAGTGCCCGCCGCCGCGCGCGGCGCGCTCGATGGCGGAGATCGCCTTGGTCTTCGCACCGTGCGAGGAATAAAAGACGTGCTGGACGAGCCTGAACTCGTGCACCGCCGTCGAGAAGGTCCTCGGGTCGACGGCGCGGCCGTACGCCCACAGCGCCACATAGAAGTAGACCTTGTCCACCGCGGAGAGCGCGCCGTTGGACGCGCGCAGGACCTCTTCGTAGGGACGGTACTCGCGGATCGTCTTGTGCTCGGCGCCCCA
>NZ_DAWEMK010000019.1:6836-22184 GCF_052362415.1 Paratractidigestivibacter sp.
TGGTACACGAGCGGGTGCACCGAGCGGTCGAGCAGGTAGTGGCAGGCGAAGCCGGCCACGTACGCGCGCGCCGCCATACGGTCCGCGCCCTCAAGCCGCTCGGCCGCCTCGTGCATCGCGACCAGCAGGCGGCTCGGGCGCGCCGAGTGCATCGCGTTGCCCAAGGGCTCCCACTTGTGCATGAGCGGGTCGATGCATAGATAAAAGAGCGGGTCGGGGCCTTGGTTGCCGAGCAGGAAGGCGCATCTCTCGTCCTCCGTGGCAAACCCGAGGAGCTTCGAGACGTCGTCGAAGACGCTCTTTCCAAAGAAATCATGCGTGAGGATCGCGGGCATCGGCTGTCCCTTCTTTGTGTTTCTGCCTAACGATTATGCCCCACGCGGCACCGACGATGCGCCCGCGCGCCGGCGATTCCTCGCCTTTTGCGACACAAGCGCGCCGCTTTACCCAACCTTTACCCGTCCTGGCCCTTCCAGAAGGCCGTCTGGGGTAGCGTAGTATGCAAATGCGCCAAGAAGCCCAGGCGCCGAACGAGACGGAGAGACCATGGCAAAACAGAAGTTCACCCGTGCCGAGAAGAGCTGGATCATGTACGACGTGGGCAACTCAGCCCTGGTCCTTCTTGCCACGAGCGTCATTCCCATCTACTTCAGCTCGTTGGCGCCCGAAGGCGGAGTCGTCGTTGCGTGGAGCTACGCCGAGACCGTCGCCTCTCTCATCATCGCGCTGCTCATGCCCATTCTGGGCTCCATCGCCGACATGGAGGGCATGAAGAAGAAGTTCATCGTGGGCTGCGTGGGCACGGGCGTCGTCGCCACCGTCGCCCTCGGCATTCCCACGAGCGCCATGGCGTTCCTCGTCATCTACGTGATCAGCTCGGTGGCGCTCAACTCTTCGATGGTCTTCTACGACGCGCTGCTCGTCGACGCGACGACCGACGACCGCATGGACGAAGTCTCCAGCCATGGCTATGCGTGGGGCTACATCGGCAGCTGCGTGCCCTTCATCGCATGCCTGCTCATCGTGCTCAACTACGACAAGCTGGGGCTCGGCCTGCAGACCGCGATGCAGATCGCGTTCGTGACCACCGCCGCCTGGTGGCTCGTCTTTACCATCCCCATGCTCAAGGACGTCCAGCAAAAGCACTTCAAGCCGCGCGAGCCGAACGCCATCGGGCGCGCCATCGGCGGCATCGACGGCACCATCAAGGAGATGTGGTCCAACAAGGCGATCAAGTACTACATGATCGCGTACTTCTTCTACATCGACGGCGTGCACACCATCATCAAGCTCTCCACGAGCTACGGCACCGAGCTCGGCATCGACTCGACGCAGCTCGTGCTCGCGCTCCTGGTCACGCAGTTCGTGGCGTTCCCGTCGGCCATCATCTACGGTCGCCTCTCGAGCAAGTACGGCACGCGCAAGATGCTGCTCATCGCCATCGCGGCGTACTTCGGCATCACGCTCTTCGCGGCGCTGTTCCTGCGCACGGCGGCGGAGTTCTGGGTGCTCGCCATCCTCGTCGGCATGTTCCAGGGCGGCATCCAGGCGCTTTCGCGCTCGGAGTTCGGCAAGCTCTGCCCCAAGGAGCGCGCGAACGAGTACTTCGGGTTCTTCGACATCTTCGGCAAGTACGCCGCCATCCTGGGCACCTTCCTCGTGGGCACCTTCACCGCACTCACGGGCAACTCGAGCCTCGGCGTCATGAGCATCGCGATTCTCTTTGTGGTCGGCTTCCTGACGATGCTCAAGGTCCCCGAGCGCAGCTGAGCCGGACTTCATAAGCGCGGTGGCGTGAAAACGGGCGCCGGCTGCTCACGTGAGCGGCCGGCGCCCGTCCTTTGCCGCGCACACGCTAGTCGAAGAGCTCGGAGATACTGATGCCGAGCACGTCACAGAGCGCGACCAGGGTAAAGAGCTGGGGATTCATCGGGGTGCCCGGTTTGCTCCAGCCCTTCTCGTACTTCTGGTAGGTGAAGGTGGCGATGCCCGCACGGGCGGCGACCTCCTCCTGCGTGAGCCCGCACTCGCAGCGATACTGCTTGAGGCGGCGCCCGAGCTTGAGGGAAAGCTCCAGCTCAGCAGACGATATGTCCCTCTTCTTCGGCATGCAAAGAGGGTCGCGCCGCCGAAGTTAGTTGACCACCATACCTGTATGGTATTTCGGATTCAACATAGTATTTTTAGCGTTATTTCTTTGCGTGCCTCCCTCGGCCAGCCCCGATCGGCGAGGCGCAGGACAACTGCTTCTTGCGCCTGATCAGCAGATAGACAACTCCAGCGATGGTCACGACGGCAGTGAGCGCGCCGGCGACCACCCAGGCTAGGTGAAGCTCGAGGATGTCGGTCGTCACGCGGAAGCCGCTCACCCCCGCCTCGCCGCTGCGCCCCGCCAAGTCGGTCGCCACGATCCTGAGGTCGCGGTCGGTGAAGGCCGCCTCCTGGACCCGGAAGGTATAGTTGCCGTACGCATCGCCCCTCGCCGGAACCTCCCGGCCGTCCACGAAAACCTTCACGTCCGCGATGCCGACGTTCTCGACCACCTTGAAGGAGCCCTCGCACTCGCGCGACTCGACCACGTCGCCGTCGCGGATGCTGAGGTCGGTGACCACGGGGTCGGTCGTGTCGAGGATGAAGTCGACCTCGGCCACAGACTCCCTGCCTGCGGCGCGCTCGAAATAGCCTGAGCTCGTGTTCATGTTTTTGGCAAGGTCGTTTGAATGGACGCTCACGTGGTAACGACCGTCCTCAGAGAAGTTGCCAGCGGATATGTTGTACCGGTACAGCGCCCAGCCGCGCGAGTCGTCCGCGTCCGAG
Source organism: Paratractidigestivibacter sp. (assembly GCF_052362415.1). NCBI lineage: Bacteria > Bacillati > Actinomycetota > Coriobacteriia > Coriobacteriales > Atopobiaceae > Paratractidigestivibacter > Paratractidigestivibacter sp. Next base: position 9,654 of record NZ_DAWEMK010000019.1, read on the forward strand.
GTAGCCTCGTCGATCGAGTAGCCGGTGGCGGAAGAGCCCTCGGTCCGCGTGAGCTCGAGGGTGCTCACGCCGCGGGTGACGGCGACCCCATGCTCCTCGGACCCGACGCCGGACACGTTGACCTCCTCGACCGTGACGCCCCGGCTTTGGGTGAGATAACCGTTGTTTTGCACATACACATCGGCGTCGACCACGCGGAAGGTCGAGCCGAAGCGGTTGACCGAGAAGGTCAGCGAGGCATCCGCCTCGTTGCCGGCGAGGTCGGTGAGGTGCGCGGTCAAGGTATAGATGTCGTCGACTTCGGGATCGCGCGTGAAGTCGGTATAGCTCACCGTGCTGCCCGAGGTGTTCTCGGAGGTCCCGGCATTGTACGAGACCTCGCCGTTCTTTGTGCCCTTGAGGCTGAAGGCCGCCCCCGCGGGATCGAAGTTCGCCTCATCCGAGAAGCTGATGGCGGGCATGACCTCGTCATTGTATGCATGGGCGTCCTCGACGCCCGTGATCGTCACGGTCGGGGGCGTCAGGTCGACCACGAACTCGTCCGCCTTGTACGGTGTCATCTCGTTGCCCGCCTTGTCCTTGCCGGACACCGCGAGGCCGCAAGCGCCGTCGGTCGCGAACGCGACGGTCACCGTATGGGTATCGCCGTCGTCGCTCCAAACCCCGATCTCGCCCGTGGTGTCGATCCTGATGAGGCCCGGGTCGAAGTTGTGCTCAATCACGGCGACAGTCGCCGTGCGCGCGGCTTTGTAATACTTGCCGTTGCGGGCATCGTCGTTGTCGAAGTCCACGCGGACGACAGGCGCCGTGCGATCGATGGTGAACTCGCCGAGATGCGCCGTCCCATGGTTCCTGGCGGGGTCGGTGAGCTGGGCATCGATCACGTAATGGCCGTCTTCTGCGAGGGTCTCCCCCATGCCGAACTGGTCGTAGGTGCGCCACGCGCCGTGCTCGTCGGTAAACGAGAGGCCCTCGCGCGCGGACACGCCAAGGGAGCTCGCAGGCCGCGTCCAGCTGCTCTGGGCACGACCGGCGACGCCCTCCTGCTTTGTCACGGTGAGCACGCCCTGGTCGGGCTCGTAGGCTTGAAGATACGGGAAATTGAGCTCATCGACGACGAGGCCCACGGTCTGCGGAGTGTTGTAATACCTCCCCTCCTCCGCGCCGGAGAGCATGAGCCGCGGCGCCACGGTGTCCTTGAGCAGACCCTCGGGATAAACCTTGCTCGGGTCGAAGACCGAGAGGTTCTCGACCTCCCGCTCGGTGAGCGCACGGGCCTTGCCCGTCGGCGAGATGCTCCAGTAGCGCTCGTTCTTCGCGAGGTCGCTCGCCCTGATCACCACGTCGCGATCGAACTCGTGCCCGTCCGCGAAGGCGAGCGTCGCCGTCGCCTCCGCATTGCCGATGACGGCGTCCGCCGCCACGAGGACGTCTTGGTTATAGTAGCCGTCCCCGTTGTCCGCGATGCTGACCGCTCCCAGGCCGATCTCGTCAAAGACCCGGATCGATGCGGAGGCGGCACGGTCGTAGAAGTAATAGCTCGTCGAGTAGCTGTTCGCGGGAGGAGCGCTCACGCTCGCCGAAGTGACCTCGGGAGCGGTCATGTCCACGGCGAAGGGCCCGTACGACAGCTCAGGAGCCGCTTCGTCGGGAACGTTTCCCGCAAGATCGCGCGCATGCACAAAGAGGGACTTCCGCGCGCCCTCGCCGAAGGCGACCTTCTTTGTCCACGTGCGCGGATCCGCCGGGTCCTGCGCCCACTCCGATTCGCTCTGGGAGCCGTTGATCACCGGCGCGGACGCTGCCGCGTCGAAGTGGTCGTCCGTCACCGTGACGGTGGCCGTCACGGCGTCGTTGTAGTAATCGACGCCTTCATAGGAGTTTGCCGGGGCTTTGTCGCGCGCCACCCGGACGACGGGAGCGACGGTATCGACGATGAACTCTCCTGAGGCATAGGAGGTGATCGGGACGCCCCCGCCTTCCCTCCCGAACTCGATGGGGTGCCCGGCAAGGTCGGCGCCCTCGACCTTGAGGCTAAAGGCTTTGCCGGAGTTCCGGAACTTGATGGTCGTGGAATGCCTGGGGCCGTCGTCCTTCCAGTCGGACACCTCGCAGGACCCGTCGTCACCCCCGACGCCGATGCTCACGAGATTCTTGTCGAAGTTCTCCTCGTCCACCACGATGGTCGCGGTGCGCTCCGCGTCGAAGCACGCGCCATCGACCGGCTCGTCCGAGTCGAAGGCGACGGTCGCCTGGGGCGCTGTGCGATCGATGGCGAATCGGCATTCGGCGCACGGCATCAAGGCGTCGCCCCAAGCCATGTCGTTGATGACGACGAGGCGATAAGTCCCCTCCTCGGCCAAGGCCTTCTCGTACACGCGCGAGCCGTCGGCGAGGTCCGTGCGCGCCCAATCGTCCTGGGCAGAGCCGTTGACCAGGATCCGGGAGGCGACATAGTCGTCGCCGGGCCCGACGGTGACCTTCACGTCGACCGAGCCTTCGTCGTAGTAGTCCTTGGGCTCCTCCCCGTTGACCTCGATGGTCGCCCAGGGTTCCTTGACGCCAGTGCCGGGGACGTCGATTCCGGGAGCTTCGTCGCCGAGCCCGAAACCTGGGCCTCCTATCGCGCCTGCCGCCGGCACCGCGACCGCGGCGGCGACGGCGAGGCTCGTGGCAACGACGCCCGCAGCGACGCGGCGACGAACTCCGCGGGGTTTCTTTGCCTGTTTTTGCTCAACGCCCATGGATGGTCACTCCCCTATGGTCTTCTCGCTGGTGACGGCGATTTCCCTGCGGATGATGCGGAACTCGATCGGGGCCGGCGCCGCCGGGGGCACGGTCCCCTTGACGCGGCGCGCGCCCTGATGCGAGGCCCCGGCGGCACCGGGGGCGCGCGGTGAGGCGCCGCGCGCTCGCTTCCCCGCGAGGTCGTCCTTGACGCCGCGGATATCGAGGACGCAGTAGGCACGGGCCGCCGCCATGGCCAGGGCAGCCGAGGCCACGATCAGGGCGATGCCCACGATGCGAAGGAAGCCCTGGGCGCTCATCTCGCCGTCTCCCTCGCAGGAGCCCCGCCCGCGGAGGTGCCGTCCCCAGCGCCCTCATGCGCGGCGCTCTTCTGCGGCGCCGTCGCGCCGGCGCTCTCGTAGGCGCGGGCGATGTTCTCCGCGGCGGCAGCGCGGGCCCCTTCCGAGACGATGGAGTCGCAGATTCGCCGCGCCTTCTGGCTCGACGCGGCCTCGCGCGCGAGCCCCTCCGCCATCTGAGTCGCCTTGGCGAGCAGCGCTTGCGCCTGATCGCGCGCGACGCCCGCGCGCCTGAAGCCGTTCAGGTAGGTCGGGGAAGAAACCGCCTGGTTGATGAGGGAGCAGAGCCGCAGGCGGGCCATCACCGGGTCGTCATCGGAAAGCCCGTCGAACGCCTCCTCAAGCGACTGCCAGTACCCCTCGTAGACGTTTCCCTCGAAGCCCTCGAGCGTCGCCTGCGAGAGCCTCTGGTAGAACTCGCCGATGGTCACGTATACCTGCGCCGACGATCTCTCGGAGGCGGTGAGCGCGCAGCCCTTGCCCGATGAGGCGCGAGCATCGTGCGAATCGACGGCCGCCTGGAACCACTGCGCCGCCTGGATGCCCGCGCTCATGGCGTAGTCGCGCGACTCGTCTGCATCGGCCTGCTCGTAGTACACGTAGTACAGCGTCCCGATGTCGTAGCAGAGCTTCGCGTAGCCGTCCGCGCCCTCGACGTCGGCGAGGTGCGCGCCCATGAGCCCCTGCAGGCGGGACGCCTCCGCGATCGAGAAGTCCTGGTCGGCCTTATAGACCCTGTTGACCAGCTCGGAATACGCCTCCGTCCGCGCGGGGTCGACCCCGATCGCGTCGACGTAGCGCCCCTCCGCGGGTGAGGCGCCGTCCGCCCCCGCAAAATCCGTGCTCGCCGCGCGGGCGGAGGCGAGGTAGGCGTCGTAGGTCGTGTTCCTGAGGTAGGCCGACGCGCCGAGGCACGAGGCGCCCACGGCAAAAAGACACGCGGCGGCTCCCCGCAGCGCGCCGAAGAGGCGGAGCTTTCGCCTGAGCGCGCCCCGGTAGGCCCCGGTGAGCTTCTCGTGGTTCTCGAGGTCATAGCGCATGTCCGCAGCCGTTTGGTACCGGTCGTCGGGGTTTGCCTGCGTGGCCTTAGCGATAATGTGCTCGAGCCCCTCGGAGAGCCGCGGGTCGATCTGGCGGATGGGCCTCCAGTAGGTCTCCTTCGAGGCCGCATGCCCGGTCACGAGCACATAGAGCGTCACGCCAAGGGAGTAGATGTCCGTCCTCGCATCGGTCTGGGCCTCATGGGAGAACTGCTCCGGCGCGGCATAGCCCCTCGTGCCGAGGATCTTCGTGTCGGAGGTCTTTCCTTCTTTGTACTCGCGCGCGATCCCGAAGTCGATGAGGCGGACCGTCCCGTCTTCGCGAAGCATGATGTTCGCCGGCTTCATGTCGCGGTAGATGATGGGAGGCGTCCTCGAGTGCAGGTACTCGAGGACTTCGCAGAGCTGGATCCCCCAGCCGATCACGTCCCGCTCGGCCATCGGGCGCCCGGCGGCGCGCATGGCCTGTTTGAGCGAGGTCCCCTCGACGTAGTCCATGACGACGAAGATGGTCTTGCCGTCCTCGATGATGTCCACGACTCGCGGCAGCATCGGGTGGTCGAGGCGCTTCATGAGGTTCGCCTCGGTGATGAGGCTCTGCACGACGACCTCGTTGTTCGCGTCGCGCGCCGTCCGGCCGATCTCCTTGACGGCCCAGAGCTTGTTCAGGCGCCGGTCGCGCGCGAGCCATACGCGCGACATGCCGCCCTGCCCCACGAGCGAGAGGACCTCGTACTTGCCGTCGATGATGTCGCCGACCCGTGCCAAGGCTACTCAGCCCCCAGGCCAACGGTCGGCTCGTCGTCCGCCTCGGGCGCCGAGGGCGAGAAGGACGCGCAGCACAGCTCCGTCGGCTGGTCGTCCGACGCCGAGGCCGGCGAAAACGGGCCTGGCTGGCCCACATGCAGGCAGGTCGCGGTGATGTTGTCCTTCTCGCCGGCGTCGAGCACGCGGGCCATGGCATCGGCTATTGAGTCCCTCAGGGCATCCTCCGTCGCATGCGGCCCGTCCGCGAAGGCGCGCAGGAGCCCGCCTTCGCCGAGCCTGCGGTAGAACCCGTCGCATGCGACGACGAAGGTGTCCCCTTCCTTGGCTTCTCCCAGGTAAAACGCGGGGTCCACTGCCTCCTGAGCCCCCAGGGCCTGGAGGATCATCGAGCCCCTCGGATGGACGAGCGCCGCCTCGGCGGAGATCCTGCCCGCCTCGACCTCGCGCTGGATGAGGGTCTGGTCGCGCGTCAACTGCTCGCAGGAGCCTCCCCGGACCCGGTACGCGCGGCAGTCGCCGACATGCCCGATCGCGAAGCGGCGCCCAAAGACGAGAAGCGCCGTCAGGGTAGTGCCCATGCGCACATTGAGGTCGCGGCTATAGCGCCACATGCGCGCGTTGAGGTCGGCGAGGAGGGCGCCCCATTCCTCCCCGATGGGCCTGAGGTCGACGGCTCCGCCGCGCGCGTTCTTCGCGGCATAGGCGGGAAGCGCCCCCTCGAACCATCGGGAGAGCTCCCGGATGGCGGCGGAGCTCGCGACCTCCCCGCTCGCGAGGCCGCCCACGCCGTCGCAGACGGCGAGAAGCGCCGCGTCGCCGAGGGAGGTCTCGGCGCTCAGCGCGCAGTACGCGTCCTGATTGATGCTCTTCGCCGCGCCGACGAACGTTTGGCCGCAGACGGTGATCATGCCGAGCCTCCCCTCCTTGAAGACGCCGAGCGCATCGACGCCGAATGGAGGGCCAGCTTAGGGCACGCCCCTTCCCGGAACCTGACGGGTAACTTGCCGCAAGCTTACGGGTATCTCCCGTCGCGCCTGCCGACGACGGAGAACGCACAGGTCGGCGCGCGGCGGCGCCCGACCGCCTTTCGCGGGAAGATAAAAGCAGATATCTCCTGCGAGCTGATTTCCACAGGGTGCCCACAACTTCACGCAAAAAAGCCCCGGGAACCGTCCCGGGGCTTTGCTTCGAGCTCTGGTATCGAGTGGGCGCGGGCGCTACGCGAGCTTCCGGATGAGCGCCTCCAGCTTGTCCATGCCCTCGTCGATCTGCTCGCGCGTGATCACCAGCGGCGGCAGGAAACGCAGGATGGAGTCGCCGATGTGGTTGAGGACGAGGCCCTCGGCCAGGCCCTCGTCCACGAGCTGGCAGGCGATGGGCACGTCGAGCTGGGCGCCGCGCATGAGGCCGCGGCCGCGGACCTCGGTGACGTGCGGCATGGCCTGCAGGCGGTGGCGCAGGTGCTTGCCCACGGCGATGACGTGCTCGCCCATGTCCTCCGCGCGCAGAGTGTCGATCGTGGCGCGCGCCGCGGCGACCGCCAGGGCGTTGCCGCCGAAGGTCGAGCCGTGATCGCCCGGGCGCATGAGGTCTGCGACCTTGGTGCGGGCGGCGACGGCGCCCATCGGGAAGCCGTCGGCGATGCCCTTGGCCATGGTCACGATGTCGGGAACGATGCCCGCGCGCTGGAAGCTGAAGGGCGATCCGCAGCGGAAGAAGCCCGTCTGGACCTCATCGATGATGAGCATGAGGTTCTTCTCGCGGCACAGGTCGGCGACGTCGCGCAGGTAGTCGTAGCCGGCGGGCCACACGCCGCCCTCGCCCTGGACGCACTCGAGCATGACGGCGCAGACGGGGCCGCACTCGGGCGTCGGGTTCTCGACGGCGCTGCGCAGGGCATCGATGTCGTTCAGGTCGACGGAGGCGAAGCCGGCGGGCATCGGGCGGAAGGTCTCGTGGAACCTGTCTTGGCCGGTGGCGGCGAGCGTCGCCAGGGTGCGGCCATGGAAGGACTTCTTTGCGCTGACCACGCCAAAGGCGCCGTCGAGCTTGACCTCGCCCCAGCGGCGGGCGAGCTTGATGGCGCCCTCGTTGGCCTCTGCGCCGGAGTTCGCGAAGAAGGTCTTCCAGGTGACGGCGGCAGAGCCCGTGTCGTGGCCGGACTCGTCGGTGATGCGCGAGAGCAGGGTCGAGAGCCCGTTGGCGACCTCGCCGCGGTTCTCGACGTAGAAGTAGTTCCCGACCTGCCAGAGCTTATCGGCCTGCTCCTTCAGCGCGGTGACCACGGCAGGGTGGCAGTGGCCGAGCGAGGCGCAGCCGATGCCGCCGAGGAAGTCGAGATAATCGTTGCCCTCGGAGTCGGTGAGGACCGCGCCCGAAGCGCGGACGAACTCGACGGGCAGGCGGCCGTAGGTGCCGAGCACGTACTCGTCGTCGAGCGCCTTGATGTTGGCGGGCACAGTGGAGAAATCAGACATGCGGGCTTCTTTCTAATCCTGGGTGAACATGGTGCCGCAGCCGGCGTCGGTGAAGATCTCGAGCAGCAGCGAGTGGTCGGCCTTGCCGTTGACGATGACGACCTGCTGGACGCCCGCGTCGAGGGCGTCGGCGACCGAGCGGATCTTTGGGATCATGCCACCGTCGAGTTTACCCGAGTCGAGGAGCTCGTGGGTCTCGGTGCGGGTCATCTGGGCGATGAGGCTATCGGGGTCGTGGACGTCCTCGAGCAGGCCGTCGACGTCGGTGAGGTAGATGAGCTTGTCGGCGCCCATGGCCTCGGCGATCTTTCCGGCGGCGACGTCGGCGTTGATGTTGAGGAAGCCGTCCGGGGCGCAGCCCACCGACGCGACCACGGGGATGTAGCCGTCGTCGAGGATGGTGTTGATGAGGTTCGTGTCGACCTCGCGGATGCGGCCCACGCGCCCGAGCTCGGGGTCGACGACCTCGGCCTTCATGGTCTTGCCGTCCGCGCCCGAAAGCCCGACGGCGTTGTGGCCGTACTCGTTCAAGGCCCACACAAGCTCCTGGTTGACCTTGCCGATGAGCACCTCGCGCACGGCCTCCATGGTGTCGGGGTCGGTCACGCGCAGGCCGTCCTTGAACTTGACCGGCACGTTCAGGCGCTTGAGCTGCGCGTTGATGGCCTTGCCGCCGCCGTGGACGAGCACGACGCGAACGCCCATGAGCTTGAGGAGCTCGATGTCGGCCACGACGCGGGAGCAGAGCTCCTTGTCCTCCATGGCGCTTCCCCCGTACTTGATGACGAAGGTCTTGCCGTTCATCTGGTTGATCCAGGGCAGCGCCTCGATGAGGGTCTCGGCCTTCGCCGCGGCCGCGTCGCGCTGCTGGATGTCGCGCTTCTTCATGGCTCCCCTCCTGGGAATGAGATAAAGGAGACGAGGCTCCCTGCCGAGTTTTCCTTTGCGGATGCGGCAGGCCCCGTCCCCTTTTGCCGCATCGAGAGAAGGGTTACGTGCGGTAGTCGCCGTTGATGGTCACGTAGTCGTGGGTGAGGTCGCAGGTCCAGATGCGGCAGGACGCGTCGCCGTCGTGGAGGTCGACCGCGATGTCGATCTCGGGCGCCTCGAAGCGCCGCAGCATGTCGTCCTCGTCCATGGGGACGGTGAGGCCGGCGCGGCACACGGGCACGCCCATGAAGTCGATGTCGACGCGGGACTGGTCGAAGGCGACGCCGCACTTGCCGGCGGCGGCGGCCACGCGGCCCCAGTTGGCGTCGTGACCGAAGATCGCGGTCTTGACCAGCGGCGAATTGGCGATCGAGCGGGCGACGGTGTCCGCATCGGTGTCGTTTGCGGCCCCGAGGACATTGACGGTCACGAGCTTCGTGGAGCCCTCGCCGTCTGCGGCGATCTTTCGGGCGAGCTCGCCGCAGACCGCCTTGATGCCGGCAGCGAGCGCGGGGTAGGCGGGCGAATCGAGGCCGATCCTCTCGCCCGCAGGGGCGGCCTTGCCGGTGGCGAGAAGGACCGCGGTGTCGTTCGTCGAGGTGTCCGAGTCGACGGTCACCTTGTTGAAGGTCTGCTTCACCGCGGCGAGGAGCGCCTCGTGGGCCGCCTCCTCGGTGAGGGCGGCGTCGGTGGACATGACGCAGAGCATGGTCGCCATGTTCGGCTGGATCATGCCCGAGCCCTTGACGAAGCCGCCGAGATGAACGGTGTACTCTTCGCCGTTCGCAGCGGGGAGGCGGCCCTCGAAGGAGGCCTCCTTGGGCACGGTGTCGGTGGTCATCACGGCGCAGGCCGCGTCATGGGCGGCCCCGGGGGTGTGGGCGAGGGCCGCCGCGGCGGCGGGGACGCCTTCCTCGAATGGCTCGAAATCGAGCTCGACGCCGATGACGCCGGTCGAGGCCACGAGCACGTCGGAGGGCTCGCAGCCGAGCTCCGCGGCGACGAGCTCGGCCGTCCGCTTGGCCGTCGCGAGGCCGGGCTCGCCGGTCGCGGCGTTGGCGTTGCCGGAGTTGAGGACCACGGCGCGTGCATGGCCGTCGGCCACGTGCTCGCGGCTGACGACGACGGGCGCGGCGCAGAAGCGGTTGGTGGTGAAGGTGCCCGCGGCGACGCAGGTCTCGTCGGCGGCGACGAGCGCCATGTCGCGGCGGTTGGGGTCGCGGCGGAACCCGGCGTGCAGGCCCGCGGCGCGGATGCCCTCCGCGGCGCAGACGCCGCCGGCGCAAGGGGCGAACCCGAAGGCCTCGGGCGCATCGCCGGGGACGGGCACCTCTATGGGAGCGAAATCAGTCATATGAGCCCTTCTTGGTATAGGACGGAAACGGCGCGAGCGTCCGATGGGGCCCGCCTAGATGAGCGGCGCCGCGGAGTCGACGGCGAGGCGCTCGGGCAGGCCGCAAACGATGTTCGCGCACTGCACCGCCTGCGCCGCCGCGCCCTTTCCGAGGTTGTCGATCGCGCAGGAGGCGATGATCACGCGGCGCCGGCGGTCATCGAGCGCCACCCCCACCTGGGCGCGGCCCGTGCCCACGACGGAGCTCGTGGACGGCATGGAGCCGGACGGCAGCACCGTGACCAGGGGCTCGTTCGCGTAGCGCGCCTCGTAAGCGGCCTGGACCCCCTCCGCCGTCGCGTCGTCGGCGGCCTCGAGGTACACGGTGGCCAAAAGCCCTCGCGTGAGGGGCGCCAGGTGCGGGGTGAAGACGACGTTGATGTCGCGACCCGCGACCTCGCTGAGCGTCTGCTCGATCTCGGGCGTGTGACGGTGCTTCGCGACGCCGTAGGCCTCGACGGACTCGTTGGCGTGGCAGTAGTGCGTGCGCGCGTTGCAGCCGCGGCCCGCGCCCGAGACGCCGGAGATCGCGTCGGAGATCACGAGGTCGCCGGTCGCCAGGCCCGCGGCGAGCGCCGGGGTCGCGGCGAGCGCCGTGGCGGTCGGGTAGCAACCGGGGACGGCCACCAGGACCGCCTCCCCGGCGGCGCGGCGCGCGGCGAGGGCGCCAAGGCCCGCGCGGTTGAGCTCGGGCAGGCCGTAGACGGTCTGCGAGAGGAGCTCGGGGCTCGTGTGGGGAGTCTTGTACCAGTCCTCGTAGACCTTGGGGTCATGGATGCGGTAGTCGGCCGAGAGGTCGAGCACGGTCACGCCCGCGGCGAGCAGCTGCGGGGTCAGGCCGAGGGAGGCGGTGTGAGGCACGGCGAGGAACGCCACGTCGGCGACCTCGGCGATGCGCCCGGGCTCGGGCAGCGAGAGCTCCAGGTCGCATACACCGGCGAAGCTCGGGTACACGGCGCTGAGCTTGGTGCCGGCCTCCTTGCGGTCGGTCGCCATGACGAGCTCCATGTTCGGGTGGTTGAGCACGAGACGGCAGACCTCGATGCCCGCATACCCCGTTGCCCCGACGACGCAGACCTTTATGCATTCCATTTGGTAATTCTCCCTTGAATTGTGCATATTCTTTTGCGTTTATGCACGATTTCTGAATTTTAGCGCGGTTATAATACGCTTCTACCAAACGAGCGTCAACCCTTGGCGCCGCCGCTGCCACGCGATGGACACAAACGCGCCGGCCACCGAGGCGGTAGGCGGGACCTAGTCCATCAGAACGATGCCCTCCTTGACGTGCTCGACGACCTCTGCGGGCACGTAGCGCTTGACGATCTCGAGACCGAACCACACGGCGGTCGCCATGCCCTGGCTCGTGATCACGTTGCCGTCGGTCACGGCCTTCTTCGCCGGCTCGAGCAGCGCGCCGTGCTCGGCGACGACGTCCTGGAAGTGCGGGTTGGCCGTCGCGTGCTTGCCCTTGAGGATCCCGAGCTCCGCCAGGATGGAGGGGGAGGCGCAGATGGCAGCCACTCCCCTGCCCTCGGCGGCGTGCTTGACGAGGGCGTCGCACAAAGGCTCGCAGGCGCGCAGGTTCGGCATGCCGGGGATGCCGCCGGGCAAGACGAGCATGTCGTAGTCGTCGAAGTCGAAGCCCTCCTCCTCGATGCTGCGGTCGCACACGACCGTCACGTCGCGCGAGGACGCGACCTGAAGATCGTCGGTGATCGAGACCATGTCGCACGGGACGCCGGCGCGGAAGAGCAGATCGACGACCGCGATGGCCTCGACCTCCTCGAACCCGGCGGCAAAGAAGACCGCGACGCGTTTCTCGGTGAGCTGCTTGAAAGCCATGGTGCCTCCGGGTGGGAAGCCCCGCCGGCGAGGGCGGGGCGAAGTGCGGTTCGGTTGGTGGGCGGCGCGGGGGCTAGCCCTCGATACCCTTCTGTATGGCGGCGGCGATCTCGGCGGGGTCCGAGCTCTGGTGGACGAGCCCCTTGAAGCCGTCGTTCATGAGCAGCGTCGCGGTCTTGGACAGCAGGCGGATGTGCTCGCTTCCCGCCTCGCCGTCGGGGACCATGAGCGCGATCGCGCAGGTCACGGGCTTCTCGTCGAAGCTCGGCCAGTCGAGGGGCTCGGCGTTCTTCAGGACGACGACCGCGGCGCGAGCGACGGAGGCGCTCTTTGCGTGCGGGATGGCGAAGCCGTCGGTCATGCCCGTCTCGCCCATGGCCTCGCGGGCCATGAAGGCCTGGCGCAGGGCGTCGGCGTCGTCGGCGATGCCGAGCTCGGCGGCCTTCAGGGCGATGATGCCGATGGCCTCCTCGCGCGAGGCGGCGTGCTGGTCCAGAAGGACGCTTTGGGCGCTGATGATGTCGCTCACTCTGGTTCCTTTCGGTCGGCGCGTATTCGCAGGTAAGTATAGACGCGCACGGCCCCGCGGGGGCTCGCGCGCGCCAGCCGTAATTTCTTGTAAACCGTCCGGGGGGAGGGACGCCGAGCCTAGCGCGGCCGCCCGGCGCTAGAACATGTTGCGCTCGGCGAACTCCGCCTGGACGGTGCGCAGCATGAGCTCAACGTCGTCCAGGCCCAGGTGCACCTCGGACTCACCCGCCAAGAGCGTTCCGCGGCGGCGCGCCCAGTTCTCGAGCGTCGCCGGGCGGGACTCGCGCGGGAGCGTGCGGACCTCGGGGTCCACGCGACGGCAGATGTCGCGCGAATCGATCACGGTGATCCTGCCCGCCTTGCGAGCCTCGGCGTAGCCCGCGATGTTCAGCATGAACCATGAGTCCTCGAAGGCGGCGTTGTGCGCCATGAAGGGGTAGGCGCACATAGCGGCCAGGATC
>NZ_DAWEMK010000019.1:22194-24395 GCF_052362415.1 Paratractidigestivibacter sp.
CTGCATCGGCGCGTTCGCGCGCAGGGGCTTGACGTCCTTGACGTCGTCCCAGGTGATGTGGTGGATGAACTCGAGCGGCACGCCCTTCTCGGCGTACATGGCGGGTATGCCGCAGTAGCCGGCGAAGGCGTCGTGGGGCTTGGCCTTCGCGGCGAGGTCCATGAACTCGAGGCCGATGTTGACCACATAGCCGCGGGCGGGGTCGCGGTCGGTCGTCTCGATGTCGATGCCCATGACCATGCCGGAGACCGGCGCGTCCACATAGGCGATGTTCAGGTCCTCGAGCGCGGGGCCGGCCTGAGCGGCGACCTCGGCGTCGGGGCGATGCTGCATCGCGGCGACGGCGTGGACGAGGTCTGAGTCGGGGAGCTTTCGCGCGAGCGCCGAGGGCGAGGTGTCGCGGAGCTTCTCCGCGCCGATGCGGTCGCAGACGCCGCGGTTGCGGTCCACGAGCGAGAGCACGAGGTCGAAGCCGAAGGGCTCTTTGCCGGCCGGCGCCGACTTCCAAGCGTCCATCAGGGTCTTGATGGCGTCCTCGTTCTTCATGCGCTCCGCCTGCAGGGACGCCTCGTCAGAGACGAGGCCCGGCAGGACGAAGGCGCTCGCAAGGTCGATGGCCTGGCTGAGTTCCATAGTGGCGGCTTCCTTCGCGACGTGAAAAAAGGCCGGCGGCTCGTCGCCGCGCGGCCTTCTAGGCTAGCAAAAAGTGCGCGAGATGACCTGCGAAGGCGGGCTACTCGGCGCAGAACACACGACCTTCGCGGCGAGCGGGCGCCTCGGGCTTCTCTGCGCCCCAGTAGCCGACGGCGCAGTGGCCGATGCCCTCGTAGTCGCCCTCGACGCCGAGGTCGGCGAGGATCTTCTTGCCTTCCGGGGAGTCGAACTCCTCCTTGGCGCGGTGGACCCAGATGCTCGCGAGCCCCAGGGACTCGGCGGCAACCATCATATTGCCCATGGTCAGGGAGCCGTCGTAGACGTGGGTGGGGACGGTCTTGTCGGCGAGGACGACGAGGATCGCGGGCGCCCCGTAGAACGGGTCGAAGTCGGGGCCCTTGCCCATGATCGCCGCGTTCATGGCGCTCAGGCGGTCGCGGAGGTCCTTGTTGGTGACCTTGAGGACGATGGTGGACTGGCGGCCCATGCCCGAGGCGGCGTAGAGACCCGCCTCAACGATACTGTCGAGGTCGGCGGCGGCGGGCATCTGGTCCTTGAACTGGCGGCAGCTGCGGCGGTCGCGCATAGCGGTGAGCACTTCGTTCATAACGAGTCCTTTCTGCTCGGCATACACCTCCGATTGTACCCAGTGTTGGTGTTGCAGCGAGGGCATCGCGGGTAGACTTGCGTGCAGAAACGCAACGAGGGCAGGAGTGCTTTGGACATCAACCAGATAGCGCAGATGGCGGGGGTCTCCCGCGCGACGGTGTCGCGCTACTTCAACGAGGGCTACGTGAGCCAGGAGAAGCGCGAGCGGATCCGCGCCGTGGTCAAGGCCACCGGCTACTCCCCCTCGCAGCACGCGAAGAGCCTGCGCACGGGCAAGTCGAGCACCGTCGGCGTCATCATCCCGAAGATCAACTCCGCCTCGGTGAGCCGCATGGTCGCCGGCATGACGCCCGTCTTTGCCGAGCGCGGCTACCAGGTCCTCCTTGCGAACACCGACAACGACGCCGCACGCGAAGTCGCCTACCTGCGCTTATTTGAAGAGAAGCGCCAGGTCGACGGCATCGTTCTCGTGGCGACGGTCTTCACAGACGAGCACTTCGAGGCCATGGACAAGACGAATCTGCCGGTGGTCGTCCTCGAGCAGCAGCTTCCCGGGCGCTCCTGCGTGTTCCAAAACGACCGCGACGCCATGCGCGACGTCACCGCCCTCGTGCTGCGCGAGTCGTCGCGCCCCGTCTACATCGGCGTCCTCGAGGAGGACCTCGCCGCCGGGCGCGACCGCCACCTCGGGTTCTTGGACGCGTGCGCGGACGCGGGGATGGAGGTCCCCGAGCACGCTCAGCTCGTGGCGGACTTCTCGGTCGACGCCGGGTACACCGCCGCCGAGCGGCTCCTCGACGAGTTCCCCGACACCGACGCGATCGTGTGCGCGACCGACTCCATCGCCTACGGCGCCCTCACCTGCCTGCGGGAGTACGGTCGGCGCGTGCCCGAGGACGTGCAGGTCACAGGCGTGGGGGACGGTGAGCTCAGCCAGA
>NZ_DAWEMK010000020.1:0-11344 GCF_052362415.1 Paratractidigestivibacter sp.
AAAAGGAGCCGTGCGCGAACGCACGGCCCCTCGGATGGCAAAGTGCCGAAACCCTGAGGTAAGAGAACTTACTTGAGGGTGACGGTGGCGCCGGCCTCCTCGAGCTGCTTCTTGGCGGCCTCGGCGTCCTCCTTCTTGGCACCCTCGAGGACGGCCTTGGGGGCACCCTCGACGACCTCCTTGGCCTCCTTCAGGCCAAGAGAGGTGAGGGAGCGGACGACCTTGATGACGGCGATCTTATTGTCGCCGAAGGCCTCGAGGACGACGTCAAAGTTGGTCTTCTCCTCCTCAGCGGGAGCAGCAGCGCCGGCAGCGGGGGCAGCGGCGACGGCCACGGGGGCAGCAGCGGAGACGCCGAAGACGTCCTCCAGCTCGTGAACGAGCTCGGAAAGCTCGAGGGCGGGCATCTCCTTGAGGGCCTCGATGATCTCATCCTTGGTGACAGCCATGTCAATTCTCCTTTTGTAGCGGGCGGCCGTCTGCGGTCGCCCGTGATCTTATGAGGTGGTGCAGGTAGTGCGATGGTGCTTGCGAAGAAGTCGCGTAGGTTTACGCGGCCTGCTTCTGGTCGGCGACGGCCTGAAGCGCGGTGGCGAGGCCACGGGCGGGACCGGCGCAAACCTGGGCGATGCCGGACAGCGGGCTTGCGATGACGTAGACCAGCTTGGCGAGCAGCTCCTCGTGGGACGGCAGGTCGGCGTAGGCCTTGGCCTCCTCGGCGGAAAGGGCGGTGCCGTCGGCAATAGCGGCGACGAACTCCATCTTCTTGAGCTTCTCGGACTGCTCCTTGATCACCTTAGCGGCGGCGACGGCGTCCTTCTCGTAGAAGACGTAGGCGCACGGGCCAGCGAGGGTCTCGCTGATGTCGGGCATGCCAGCCTTCTCGAGACCGAGCTTGACGATGTTGTTCTTGTACACCTTCATCTCGGCGCCGGCGGCGCGAAGAGCGCGGCGGACCTCCTGGGTCTCCTTGACGGTGAGGCCGAGGTAGTTGACCACGAACACACCCTTCGAGTTCTCGATGGACTCGGAGACCTTGTCGAGCATAGTAACGTTTGCTTTGCAGGGCATTGATTACACCTCCTTGGATTCTGCTTCCGGGCACGAGCCGCCGTTTTCTGGGCGGGCCCTTCTTGCAGAAAAGAACCCCACCTGGCACAGCCAAAGCGGGGTTCTCGAAGATGCTATCTCTGAGACCACCTCGGCAGGCGGGAACTCCCCTTTGAGCCTTACGGCACCGGCTGTCTTTGGCAGCGGAACGTGCTATATGTCACGCAAAACGGGCGTCTTACGCAATTGCCTAGTTTGGCATTGCCCAAGACGCCCGTCAAGCACACTACAACTTCTACAAAAAAAGCCCAAGTCCTTGGTGTTACTCAGCGAGGAAGTCGCGGGTAACGGAGGAGTCGACCTTGACGCCAGGGCCCATGGTCGAGGAGACGGCGATGGACTTGACGTACTTGCCCTTGGCGCTGGAGGGCTTCACGCGCAGGATCTCGGTGTAGAGAGCGGCGTAGTTCTCGACGAGCTGCTCGACGCCGAAGGAAGCCTTGCCCATCGGGACGTGGCAGATGCCGTAGCGGTCGGCGCGGTACTCGACGCGGCCGGCTTTGAGCTCGGAGACCATCTTGGCGACGTCCATGGTCACGGTGCCGAGCTTCGGGTTCGGCATGAGGCCGCGGGGGCCGAGGATCTTACCGATGCGGCCGACCTTGGCCATCATGTTCGGGGTGGCGATGGCGGCGTCGAAGTTGATCTCGCCCTTCTGGATCTGGGCGACGAGCTCGTCGGAGCCGATGATGTCGGCGCCGGCCTCCTCGGCCTCGCGGGCCTTCTCGCCCTCGGCGAAGACGGCGACGCGGACGGTCTTGCCGGTACCGTGGGGCAGCGAAATGGAGCCGCGGACGTTCTGGTCGGCCTTACGGGTGTCGACGCCCAGGCGGATGGAGACCTCGACGGTCTCGTCGAACTTGGCGGAGGCGAGCTCCTTGACGAGGGTCATGGCCTCCTTCGGGGTGTAGAGCTTGGCGGAGTCGACCTTGGCGGCGCTGTTGTTGTAGTTCTTTCCGTGCTTAGCCATTCAAATACCTCCTGTGGTCAGCGGGCTTGCGCCCTCCCACATCTTCTGCGGTTTCCCGCACTGGTAGAGAGAAGCGCCTCCGCAGGTGCGAAGGCGCGTGGTGCCGTGGTGCGAGACGCTACTCGGCGACGGTAACGCCCATGGAACGGGCGGTGCCGGCGACGATCTTCTTGGCGGCCTCGATGTCGTTGGCGTTGAGGTCCGGCATCTTGATCTCGGCGATCTTGGTGAGCTGCTCCTGGGTGAGCTGGCCGACCTTGTCGCGCTGAGGCACGCCGGAGCCGCTCTTGATGCCGAGCTCCTTGAGGATGAGCTTGGCCGCGGGCGGGGTCTTGGTGACGAAGTCGAAGGACTTGTCCTCGTAGACGGTGATCTCGACGGGGATGATGTCGCCGGACTTGTCCTTGGTGGCGGCGTTAAAGGCCTGGCAGAACTGCATGATGTTCACGCCGGCGGCGCCGAGGGCGGGACCAACGGGAGGCGCGGGGTTGGCGGCACCTGCGGGAATCTGGAGCTTGATGAACTTCGTGACCTTCTTGGCCATGAGAACCTCCTGGAAAAGATACGTCAAATCGTTGCTATGTAAGCGCCGACCTCGAGAAGCCTCCGCGTGGGAGCGGGACCGGCGTGGTTGACCTTTGGTTAGCCGACGGTCGCGATCTGGTCGAGGGTGAGCTCGACGGCGGTCTCGCGGCCAAAGATGGTGAGCATGACCTTGACCTTGCCGGACTCAGACATGACCTCGGAGACCTGGCCCTCGAAGTCGGCGAGCGGGCCAGAGACGACCTTGATGGGCTGGCCCACCTCGAGATCGATGTTGGTGCGCTTCGGCGCCGGCTCGGAGGTACGGGCACGGCGGTCGCCAGAGCGGCGCATGATCTTGTCGAACTCGTCGCGGCGAAGCGGAGTGGGCTTGCCGTCGAGACCGACAAAGCCGGTCACGCCGGGGGTGTTGCGGACGACGGCCCACGTGTTGTCGTCGACCTCCATGCGCACGAGGACATAGCTCGGGAAGACCTTGTTCTCCTTGGTCTCGCGCTTACCGCCCTCCTTGAGCTCCGTGACCTCCTCGGTCGGGATCTTGATGTCCACGACCTTGTCCTGCAGGCCGTAGATCTCGATGCGGTGCTCAAGGTCGGTCTTGACCTTGTTCTCGTAGCCGGAGTAGGTGTGGATGACGTACCAACGCTTGGCCATTGCTTACCCCCTCAGCCCGGTGAAGCCCACCAGGGCGGCGACGATTCCGGTGTCGACGAGCCAGATCAGGACGCCGAAGACGATGAGCATGACGATGACGGCCACGGAGTAGCTCTTGAGCTCCTCCTTGGAGGGCCAGGTCACGCGATGCATCTCGGTCTTGACGTCGCCGAACCAGTTGGCGATGCGCTTGAAGAAACCGGGCTTCTTGTTCTTGTCGGCCTTGGCAGGGGCCTTGGTGGCCTCGACCTTCTTCGGCGCAGCCTGGGATGCCCCGGCAGGAGCAGAAGACGCCTGGATGGCCTCGAGGCGGGCGCGCTCTTCGGCGCGGGCCTTACGGGCGCTCCTCTTTTGACGGTCCTTGTTCGCCATGGGCGATCTCCCTAAATAGTTCTGTACATAGAAACCGGCTAACCCTTGCGGGAAAGCCGGTGGTGAAATCTGGCAGGCCAGGAAGGACTCGAACCCTCAACAAACGGTTTTGGAGACCGCCGCTCTACCATTGGAGCTACTGGCCTGTAAATGAAGACCCACCGCTATAGTTTAGCGGGTCTCCTTGTGGAGCGTGTGCTTACGGCACCAACGGCAATACTTCTTCAACTCCATGCGATCGGGGTTGTTGGTCTTGTTCTTGTCCGTGGTGTAGTTGCGGCGCTTGCACTCAGTGCACGCAAGAGTAACCAGAGTACGCATGAATCCTCCTGAACACGTTGTCAACCCCGGGTCTTTATTCGGAGTGACGCGGTGGTTAACATTACCGTAGGGATACTTTAGGTGTCAAGCTCATAGGCAAAGTTGTCGCTCGTGCACACATACGCCACACAAACCCGTAAAGTACTGAATGGGCGACGCAAGACCTCGCGCACCAACGTCAACAAAGAAAAACCCGGCACCCAAACGGGTGCCGGGTAATCAAGCAGAGAGAAAAGCTGAATCTACTCGATGATCGTGGTCACGCGGCCATCGCCGACGGTGTGGCCACCCTCGCGGATAGCGAACTTGAGGCCCTGCTCCATAGCGATGGGGTGGATGAGCTCGCAGGTGACGGTGATGTGGTCGCCAGGCATAGCCATCTCGACGTCATTGCCGTTGGTGTCGGTGAGCTTCTGCACGTCGCCGGTGATGTCGGTGGTGCGGAAGTAGAACTGCGGACGATAACCAGCGAAGAACGGGGTGTGACGGCCGCCCTCCTCCTTGGTCAGGACGTAGATCTCGCCGGTGAACTTCTTGTGCGGGGTCACCGAGCCGGGCTTGCAGAGGACCTGGCCGCGCTCGATCTGCTCACGCTTGATGCCGCGGAGCAGGATGCCCACGTTGTCGCCAGCCATGCACTCGTCCATGGTCTTGCGGAACATCTCGATGCCGGTGGCAACGGAGGTCTGAGTATCCTTGATGCCGACGATCTCGATGGGCTCGTTGAGCTTGAGCACGCCGCGCTCGACACGACCGGTGGCGACGGTGCCGCGGCCGGAGATGGTGAAGACGTCCTCGATGGCCATCAGGAACGGCTTCTCGTCGTCACGCTGCGGCGTCGGGATGTAGGAGTCGACGGTGTGCATGAGCTCGATGATGGAGTCGACCCACTTCTGCTCGCCCTGGAGAGCGCCGAGAGCGGAGCCGCGGATGATCGGCAGGTCGTCGCCGGGGAAGTCGTACTCGGAGAGGAGGTCGCGGGTCTCCATCTCGACGAGGTCGATGAGCTCCTCGTCGTCAACCATGTCGCACTTGTTCAGGAAGACGATGATGTAGGGCACGCCGACCTGACGGGCGAGGAGGATGTGCTCGCGGGTCTGAGCCATGGGGCCGTCGGTAGCGGCGATGACGAGGATGGCACCGTCCATCTGAGCTGCGCCGGAAATCATGTTCTTGATGTAGTCGGCGTGGCCCGGGCAGTCGACGTGAGCGTAGTGGCGCTCCCAGGTCTCGTACTCAATGTGAGCAACGTTGATGGTAATGCCGCGCTGACGCTCCTCGGGAGCCTTGTCGATGTTCTCGAAGGCGGTGTAGTCAGCCTTGCAGCCCGGGGTCTCGGAGAGAACCTTGGTGATAGCGGCGGTCGTGGTGGTCTTGCCGTGGTCGACGTGACCAATCGTGCCGATGTTTACGTGGGGCTTAGAACGGTCGAACTTCTCCTTGGCCATTGCCATCCTCCTTTAGGAAGAACTTACTGCTACATATGCTGAGCGGCGACCGAAGCCGCCGCCTGAAGCTCTGGTACCGGTGACTGGATTCGAACCAGTGACATCGCGGGTATGAGCCGCGTGCTCTAACCAGCTGAGCTACACCGGCATGGTGCCGAACATCTTGAAAATGGAGCCCGCGACCGGATTCGAACCGGTGACCTCTTCGTTACCAACGAAGTGCTCTACCTACTGAGCTACACGGGCATGGTGGGGATGCCTGGACTCGAACCAGGGAACCCAGAGGGAGCGGATTTACAGTCCGCCGCAGTTGCCGCTGTGCCACATCCCCATTCCGTTATCAAGAACTCGCCGGGACTCGATGTCCCCTGCAAGCGGTTTGAAATATTACGGCCACTCCAAATTCTTGTCAACGTATACCCCGTTCCCGGGCGTATCCACTCCTTAATTTCTGCACATCCGCAGGTAGAACCATGTGTTCATCGGAGCATTTTGGCGGCATCGGGGTTCTAGGCAAGAAAAAACCCCAAGACAATGCGTCTTGGGGCCAAATATTTTTCTGGAGCCGGCAGAGGGAGTCGAACCCCCAACCCACGGTTTACAAAACCGTTGCTCTGCCATTGAGCCATGCCGGCGGGTTTGTTGAGTATAGCCGCTACGCGCTGCGAGCGCTAGCGTCCCAGGAGTTTCCAGAGCTTCTCGCGCTGCTCGGGGGAAAGCCGGTCCTCCAGCGTCATGCGCTGGTGCTGACGGGCGGCGTTCTCGTGCTCGTACTCCACCGCGAGGGCGTCGACGTCGTGCACGAGCACGTCGCTCGAGATCCTGGACACCGGGATTCCGCCCACGGTGGCGCGGATGGTCGAGTCGGAGGTGACCACCGTGACGGCGTGGGGCACAAGCCGCTCCTCGGTGACGAGGCGCTCGATCACGGTGTCCGCGCTCTCCCCCGTCTTCGAGAAGATCGTGCGCACCCCTCCCCTCTCGGTATAGGGCCGCTCCGGCGAGACATTGTTCGCCGCGTCGAAGACGACGACCGGCTCGTATTTGCCCTTCGCGTACGCCGCGACATCGGATATGAGCAGGTCGCGCGACTGCTCGAAGGGGTCCGAGACCCCCGAGCGGTCCATGCGCGCCATATAGCGCTCCGACTTGAAGATGACGTTGTACCCGTCCACGACCAGAAGGTCGAGGTGCTTCTTTGCCTTTGCCACGCTACTCCCCCGTGCTCACGCGACGAAGCCACTCATAGGCCATGACGGTCGTGGCCTGCGCGACGTTCAGGGACTCGACGCGCCCGCGCTGCGGGAGCCTGGCCGCGAAGTCGCACTTCTCGAGCACGAGTCGCGAGATCCCGGAGCCCTCCGAGCCCATGACGAGGGCGAGGCGGCCGCCCATGGGGGCGCCCCACACGTCCGCCTCGGCGTGCTCGGTCGAGGCGCAGGCCCAAAAGCCCGCCTCCTTGAGGCGCTCGACGGCGCGCGCGAGGTTCGAGACCTGCGCGATGGGTATGTGGAGCACGGCGCCGGTGGACGTCTTGTACGCACCCACGCCGACCTTGGCGGCCCGGGCATTCGCGATGACGACGCCCGCCGCTCCGACGACCTCAGCGGTGCGGACGATGGCGCCGAAGTTGCCCTCGTCGGTCACGTGATCGAGGACGATCACGAGGGCGTCGCCGTCGCCCGCCGCGCGGATGACGTCCGCGAGCTCGGCGTACTCGAAGGGCTTTGCGCGCACGACGATGCCCTGGTGTGAGCCGTGGCTGGAGAGCTGGTCCAGGCGCGAGCGCGGGACGTACTCGACGGGCACGCCGCGCTCCTCGAGCCTGCCGACGATGCGCTCGAGCGCCGGGTCGGCCTGGCCGGTCGGCGCGGCGACCAGCGCGCTCTTGAGCGGCATGCCCGCGGCGAGCGCCTCCTCGACGGCGCGCCTGCCCTCGATGAGGTCGGAACGGGACGCCCCGCCGAGCCCCTGGGGGCGCCCGGCGCGCCCGCGCTGGGGCGCGCGGCCCCGCTGCTGGGCGCCGCCGCGGCCCTGCTGGCCCCCGCGGCCGCGACCGCCCTGGGGCGCATTGCCCCCGCGGCCCTTCTGGCCGCGCTGCTGGTTCATCCTCGCCATCGCCTAGGCCTTCTTGTGCAGGCGGGCGCCGGCGGCGGTGTCCTCGACCACGAGGCCGAGCGCCGTGATGCCGTCGCGGATCGCGTCGGCACGGCCCCAGTCCTTGGCCGAGCGGGCCTCCTGGCGGGCGGCCAGCAGGGCGTCGGCGGCCTTCTCGGCGGAATCGCCCTCGTAGCCGGCCTGCTCGCGGGCGAGGTCGACGAGCTCGTGGGGCAGCTCGCCGCCGGCGTTGCGCGCCGGGTCGATGCCGAGCACGCCGCACAGCTCGCAGATGGTGTCCGCAGCGCGCAGGCACACGGCGTTCGCGTACGCGTCGCCCGCGGCGTCCAGGTAGCTGTTCGCGGCCGTGACCAGCGAGAAGATCGCCGCGAGGCCGCCGGCCGTGTTGAAGTCGTCGTCCATCTGGCGCCCGAACTCCTCGCGCGCGGCGTCGACGGCGCGGCCGAACTCGCGGTCGGGCTCCTCCAGGGCGCCGCCCTTGGGCGTGCTCGAGGCCGCCCAGCGCAGGTTGCGCACGCAGGTCTGCAGGCGCTCGAGGGTGCCCACGCTGCCGTCGAGGCGCTCGAAGCTGAAGTCGAGCGGCGCGCGGTACTGGGTCTGGAGCATCAGCAGGCGCACGGCGTCCGCGGGGTATCTGTCCAGCACTTCCTTCAGGGTGTAGAAGTTCCCGAGGGACTTGGACATCTTGTCGCCGTTCACGCGCAGCATGCCGGTGTGCATCCAGGTGTTCGCGAGCGCCTTGTCCCAGGCGCACATAGCCTGGGCGGTCTCGTTCTCGTGGTGCGGGAAGATCAGGTCGGCGCCGCCGCCGTGGATATCGATGGGCGTGCCCAGGTAGCGGTGGATCATCGCGCAGCACTCGGTGTGCCAGCCGGGGCGCCCTTCTCCCCACGGGGAGGGCCAGCTGGGCTCGCCGGGCTTGGCGGCCTTCCAGAGGGCGAAGTCGAACGGGTCGCGCTTCTCGTCGTTGACCTCTACGCGCTCGCCGGCGCGCAGCTGGTCGAGGTCGCGGCCAGAAAGGATTCCGTAGTTGTGGTCGGAGCGCACCGAGAAATACACGTCGCCGGAGGGCACCGGGTAGGCGTAGCCGCGCTCGATGAGCAGCGAGATCATCTCCTGCATGGCCTCGATCTCGCGCGTGGCGCGCGGGCGGATGTCAGGGTCCATGATGCCGAAGCGGTGCATCTGCTCGATGAAGGCGGCGGAGAACTCCTCGGCGACCTCGGCCGCGGTGCGGCCCTGCTCGTTGGCGCGGTTGATGATCTTGTCGTCGACGTCCGTGAGGTTCTGGGCGAAGGTGACCTGGTAGCCCTTGTACATGAGGTAACGGCGGATCACATCGAACGAGAGGAACGTGCGCGCGTTGCCGATGTGGATCTGGTCGTAGACGGTGGGGCCGCAGACGTACATGCGGATCTTGCCCTCTTCGATGGGCTTGAGCTCCTCTTTGCGGTGCGTCTGGCTGTTGTAGACGAGCATGCTGCGCTCCTTGTTACTCCGACAAACTAAAAAACTACTGAAACAGGGTAATACACGCGCGGGACGAGTATCCGCGCGGCTAGTCCTTCTGGAGCAGGCAGACCGCCCAGGCGGCGATGCCCTCCTTGCGGCCGACGAAGCCGAGCTTCTCGGTCGTGGTGGCCTTGACGCCCACGGCGTCGACGGGCACTCCCATGGCCTCGGCCATGTTCGCCCGCATCTGCTCGCGGTACGGCGCGAGCTTGGGGGCCTGCGCGGCCACGGTGCAGTCGCAGTCGGCGATGCCCCAGCCGCGCCCCTTCACGAGCGCCGCCACGCGGCGGAGCAGCTCGATGGAGTCGGCGCCCTCATAGGCGGGGTCGTCATCGGGGAAGAGCTTCCCGATGTCGCCCTCGCGAAGGGCGCCCAGGAGCGCGTCCATGAGGGCGTGCACGAGGACGTCGGCGTCCGAGTGGCCCAGGAGCCCCTGCTCGGACGGCACGTCCACACCGCCCAGGATGCACTTGCGCCCCGGCGCGAACGCGTGGACATCGAAGCCGTGCCCGATCCTGGTCGTCATTGGACATCCCTCCCCGGCCGCCTGCCGCAGCCCTCCTCCACGAGGCGCTGCTCGAGCGTGGCCGCCGCCACGGCGAGGTCCTCTGGTATGGTCACCTTGATGTTGTCGCGCGAGGTCTCCACGCAGACGACCTTGCCGCCGTGGCGCTCCACGAGCGAGGAGTCGTCGGTCCCCGCGTACTCGTCCCACAGGGCGGCCTTGTGCGCCGAGACGAGCTGCTTGGCGCGGAAGACCTGCGGGGTCTGGGCCGCCCAGTAGAAGGAGCGGTCCGGCGTGGCCACGATCCGCGTTCCCTCGACGAGCTTGAGCGTGTCGATCGAGCGGTTGGCGCAGATAGCGCCCGCGAGCGACGCATCGGCCCGCAGCGCGGCGCAGCAGCGCTCGATCGACTCGACCTCGACGAGCGGCCGCGCGGCGTCATGGACGGCGATGAGCTCCGCGTCGCGAGGGGCCGCCATGAGGCCGGAGTACACCGAGTCCTGCCTCGTCGCGCCCGATGGCGCGAAGCTCACGGGCTTCTGGAGCGTGAGGCGGGCGAGCACCTCCCGCTCCACGAGCGCCACCTTATCCGGCGCGCAGACGACGATGGTCGACGCCACGCTCGGCGCGCGGTCGAAGGCCATGAGCGACCAGCTTATGAGGGGAAGGCCGCACAGGTCAACGAACTGCTTGCCGCGCGGGTCGCCGAAGCGCTCCCCCGTGCCCCCCGCGACGATGACCGCGCAGGTGTCGGGGCCGCCCGCAGGTGCTCCCGTGAGCTCGGCCTCGGCGCAGGTTAGGGCCTCCGCTCCGCTCATTCGCTCTTCCCCCACATGCGATGGAGGCTGTTGGCGAGCACGCCGGGGTTCTTGACGCCAATCTCGCCCAGGCGGGCGGGGTCGTCGTCCACGGCCTCGAGGACCTCCTGCAGCGAGCCGTACTCGTCCACGAGTTTGTCCGCCATGCCGTCGCGCACGACCGAGACGCGGCTGAGCGTGCGCAGGCCGAGCGGCGTCATGATGGAGTCCTCGCCGCGCTCGTCGGTATAGCCCAGCAGCTTGGCCACGTACTTCGCCGAGCGGAGCTTGGTGTTGTCCGACTCGTGGAGCTTCGCGCGGATCTGGCGAGCGGCTTCCTCGGAGGAGTCGCTCGCGTAGTCGCGGATCATGAGGGTGTACGCCTCGTCCATGCTGCCGAGGAGCTCGTTGCGCTGCATGGCGACGGTGCGTCCCTCTCGGCCGAGCTGCAGGATGCAGTCCTCGAGCTCGCTGCCGGCGGTCATGAGGGTCTCGAACAGATAAAAGATGTTCGTGAGATCGCCCAGGGTCACGTAGTTGTCGAGCTCGAGGCTCGTCAAACGCAGCAGGCCGCGGTCGAGCTGCTGGCGGGTGTTCTGCATGGCGACGGTCAGCTGGTTGACCGAGACCATGAGGCTCGAGACCGTCTTGAGCTCGTGGCCGACGCCGTCCACATAGACGTTCACGACCTGGCGGCGCTCGGACACCGAGATCACGACGGCCTTGGTCAGAAGGCTCATGCGCGCGGCGGTGCGGTGACGGGTGCCCGTCTCGGTCGTGGGCAGCGACGGGTCGGGATTCAGGTGGTAGTTGGCGCGCAGGATGCGGGTCAGGTCCTTGTCCATGACCACGGCACCGTCCATCTTGCAGAGCTCGAAGAGACGGTTCGCGGTGAACGAGACGTCGAGCTTGAATCCGTCGTCGCCGGCGGCGAGCACGTTCTCGGTGTCGCCGACGCAGATGAGCGCGCCCATGTGGCCCGCGATGATCATGT
>NZ_DAWEMK010000020.1:11354-13328 GCF_052362415.1 Paratractidigestivibacter sp.
CATGTCGAGGGCATGGCGCAGCGCCGTTCCGGGGGCGGTTTTGCGGATGGCGTCCTCCAGGCGGGCCTGGCGGTCGTCGTAGTTGAGCTCGAACAGGGCAGTGTCCATCGATGCCTCCAAAGGGCGGCCGACACCTGGGCCGGCTGGTGTGTATGTGGGTGTTTCGTCCTTCTTTACAAAGTATAGGCTGCTCGCAGGGGGCAGGAAGGCGATCTACTCGCCCGACGCGGCAAGGCCGCCGCCGGCCGCGCCGCCGGACGCGGGCGAGGACGGGGACGCGGGGCCGAGCCGGAAGCTCGGGCGCGCCATGCTCTCACGGCGACGGGGCTCGGGGATGGGGCCCTTCTCTTTGTCGAAGACGAGCTTGCCGTCCTTGGCGCGGACCTTGACGATGTCGCCGGCCTCCCAGCCGCCCTGGAGGAGCTGCTCGGAGAGCGGGTCCTCGATGAGCGTCTGGATCGCGCGGCGCAGCGGGCGCGCGCCGTAGACGGGGTCGGCGCCCTCCTTCGCCACGATGTCGCGGGCGGCGTCGGTGAGCTCGATGGACATCCCCTGGGCGATGAGCCGGTCACGCAGCTCGGCGACCATGAGGTCGACGATGCCGCGCAGCTGCTCGGGAGTGAGGGACTTGAAGACCACGATCTCGTCCACGCGGTTCAGGAACTCGGGGCGAAAGAGCTTCTTGAGCTCGCTCATCACGCGGCTCGTGATCTCTTTGTCCGAAAGCCCGCCGGCGCCCAGCGCCGAGAAGCCCATGGTCGAGGTCTGCGCGATGTCGCGCGCGCCGATGTTGGACGTCATGATGATGACGGTGTTCGAGAAGTCGACGTGACGGCCCTGGCCGTCGGTCAGCCGGCCCTCGTCAAGGATCTGCAGCAGCACGTTGAAGACGTCGGGGTGGGCCTTCTCGATCTCGTCGAAGAGGATGACGGAGTAGGGCCTGCGGCGCACGGCCTTGGTCAGCTCGCCGCCCTCGTCGTAGCCGACGTATCCCGGAGGGGCGCCGACGAGCTTCGAGACGGTGTGCTTCTCCATGAACTCGGACATGTCGAAGGTGATGAGCGCCTCTTCGCTGCCGAAGAGGAACTCGGCGAGCGACTTGGCGAGCTCGGTCTTGCCCACGCCCGAGGGGCCGAGGAATATGAACGAGCCGCCCGGCCGGCGCGGGTCCTTGAGCGGGCTGCGGCTGCGGCGGATTGCGCGCGCGACCTTGCTCACGGCCTCGTCCTGGCCGACGACGCGCTGGTGGAGGACCTCCTCGCAACGCAGGAGCTTGGACGCCTCGGCCTCGGTGAGGTTCGAGACGGGCACGCCGGTGATGCTCGAGACGACGTCGGCGATGTCGTTCTCGTCGACCTCGACCACGTTCTCCTCGAGCCCCTTGCGCCACGCCGCCTCGAGCTCCTCGCGCTTGGCGAGAAGTGCCTTCTCCTCGTCGCGCAGGCGCGCCGCGGTTTCGAACTCCTGGGCGTCGGCGGCAGAGGACTTCTCGTCATGGGTGCGTGCGAGGTCGGCGTCGACCTGGGCGATCTCGGGCGGCAGGACCATGCGGTGCACGCGCGTGCGCGCGCCGGCCTCGTCGAGGACGTCGATGGCCTTGTCGGGCAGGAAGCGGTCCTGCACGTAGCGGTTCGAGAGCGTGACGGCGGCGCGCACCGCTTCATCGGTGTAATGCACATGGTGGTGCTTCTCGTAGCGGTCCTTCAGGCCCGCGACGATCTTCAGGGTGTCCTCGGGCGAGGGCTCTCCGATGTTCACCGGCTGGAAGCGGCGCTCGAACGCGGTGTCCTTCTCGATGTGCTTGCGGTACTCCTCTGCCGTCGTAGCGCCGATGACCTGGATCTCGCCACGCGAGAGGGGCGGCTTCAGGATGGCGGCGGCGTCGATGGATCCCTCGGCCGAGCCTGCGCCGATGACGGTGTGGATCTCGTCGATAAAGAGGATGTCCTGCTTGGACTCCTCGAGCTCGCGCAC